>NZ_CP058988.1:605173-907760 GCF_019278565.1 Cellulophaga sp. HaHa_2_95
TTCATTAGGTTTTTTTAAACCCACAGGTTTTGTGGCGCAGTGATTGCGTTGCATGCTTCTGTAGTTCCAGTTACCAGAAAGAAGGCTATCGCCTGTATTCTTCCAAGTCCAAGCAACACTGTCAATTACATTACTGCCGCTATACGTAAAACTTTTGCTTAGCTGCCCACCTCCAGCAGCATATTCCCATTCTACCTCTGTTGGTAATCTGTAACCGTTTGCTTTTTTATTTATAGGAATATCTCCATCTAAAGAATCTTTAGTAGTATCAATATTATAATAAGGAAGCAAGCCTTCTTTGCTGCTTCGTTTATTACAATAGGTGATGCAATCATACCAAGTAACCATTTCAACAGGTAAACTGTCGCCTATATGATTAGAAGGGTTTACAGGCATAATTTCGTTCCATTCTTTTTGGGTGACTTCAAATTTACCCATATAAAAGTCAAGAACTTTGCCTTTAATTCCATACAATTGAGAATTCTTGTTTTTCATTATTCCTCCTTCAACAAAAATAAAATTGGCAGAGATAACAGGAGCTGTCTTCCTTTCTGCGCAGTAGCTATTTAAGAGAAGTATGAATGTGAATAAGAAGTATCCTATAGTTCTTTTCATAAAATAAGCAAGATTAAGTGTGTGTTTAGTAAAATTATTGTAGACACTTTTATAAATTTATTTTACCAGATTGTGGCATTTATTTTACCCCAGTTGCCATTGCCGTCATTTTGACTTGGTGTGTAGTTAAAGCTTTCAATACCAAAAACTTGGTACCATCCCCAGTTATTTAAACTACCTTCATTACCGTAAGTGCCCCAATGTTCTGCATGTTTTTGAAAGCTAATTCGCTGATTTACATTTAATGCAATACTATTTGGGTTCTTGTTTTCAGAGATAAACTGCTTGAACTTTTTATCACCTTCAACAGAGGGTCCTTCTCTATCTTGAATTAAAAATCTGTAATTTTTATTGTTTACCGTAAAGTCTTGATTTTTATTCACGCCAGGAATGCCATCTCCTTTTTTCTTCTCTACGATATAATATTCAATTAGTTCGCCAGAGGTAGCTTTCGCCCAGCCATATGCTCCAACAAATTTATAAGAACCTTCAAGGGTACCAATGTTGTAATTAATGACTCTGTTCCATTGGCCATATTCCCAACCTTTACCGCCAACAATATCTTGGTTGTTCTTGTATTCTATTTCAAAATTTCCAGGATAAGTTTGTGCGCCAGAAAAATTTAATTTTCCCCAACCACCTTCTTTGTAGATGGTCCACCAATATCCACCATTTAATATTGTAGCATCTGTACGATCATCGCCAACAAAAAAGGCTTGTGTTGCAGAAAATTTTAATACATCTAATTCTTCAAGACTAGTGCTAGTGTCAGCATCTTCCGTTGAACAATTTACAAGAAGCATTCCTCCTAGTAAAAAAGTAAACATTTTTAGTTTTTTCATCATGTAATAATTTAGGTTTATTGCTATTTTAAATCAATTACCTAAAACTCTAGGCGTTGATTTTCAAATAATTGTAGTCAAACTTACGGCTTGGTTTAGCGCAGCTCTATAAGTTTTGAGTCATTATCTGCAAATCTTGAAGCATTAAATATAGCTTGAGAAAATATGCAACATACGATAGTATGGGTGGTTATTTATTTTGTAGGAGATGCTGGTCAGTGCTCTTGATTATAGTAGATTACAACTGTTTTTGAGATTAAAATTCTCAAAAACTATTTTGTAAAGATTGCTGTTTTTGGCTATTTAGAAATTAAAAATGAGCTTTTTATAGGTTTTGAGATTCACGGTATTCAGGGTATTTTCAACAGGTTTTATGTTATTTCTTTGTATAGTAATCTAAAAATTAAAAAATAGTTCATACAATTTGTAACATAATTAGAAGTTTACATACTTAAATAGTACTACATATGCTTATGATTAGAAAAACTACATTATATATTATTCTATTTTTTTCAATGACACTTTTTACGAGTTGCTTTGAAGTTTTGGAAGAGATAAATCTAAATTCTGATGGTAGTGGTACTATGTTAGTTACTTTTAATTTGAGTAGAAGTAAAAGTAAAATAGCCTCAGTGATGTTACTAGACAGTGTCAACGGCTATAAGGTGCCATCTAAAGATGATATTAATTTGGCATTAAAGGATGCAGAAAATCATTTAAAAACCATTAAAGGCATTAGCAATATTAAAAAGACAGCAGATTACGAAAATTATATTTTCACGCTTTCTTGTAATTTTGATAAGGTAGCAAATTTAGACGCTGTGTTTCAGGATTTAATTCGTCAGCAAAACAAAAAAGAAAAAACAAATTTCAATACGACCAATTTTGCCTACAATAGTGCTACAAATAATTTTGAAAGGTACTTTTCGTATGATACCAAAATCAAAAAAATCTTTTACAAGTTAAAAGGAGAAGATAGAAAAGTTTTTAATGATGCTACGTATACTAGTATCTATCGTTTTAAAGATGCGGTAAAAAGTATTTCTAATACCCATGCAAAAGTAGCTCCCAACAAAAAGGCAGTATTTTTAAAGATAGATGCGATGTCTCTTATTTTGGGAGAAAAAAGTGTCGCAAATACTATACAATTATCAAAATAATTCAACCACAACAAATACAATTTCCAATGAAAAAAGTATTACTTTTTACATCGCTTTGCTTTGCTACCTTAGTAGCTTCGGCGCAAGATTTAATCACTAAAGTGCCTAAAAATGCGAGTGTTGTAATAGCCCTTAAAGGAAAAAATATTACCAATTTAGTTTCTATTTCAGAATTTGAAAATTCTAAAATAGGGAAAATGTTTATAAAACAACTTTCTAGAAAAACAGATGGTGCTGTCGTAGATTTAGAGACCTTAGGAATAAATTTGTCTGAGAACTTCTACTATTTTATGGAGACCCAAGAGGGTATGTTTACCCATAATTTTTTAGTTCCTTTGAATGATAAAAGAGGTTTTTTTAGCCTTTTATCAGAACATCAAAAAGAAGGTGTCCAGTATGATGGCGATTTTGCCTATATCGTAGATGACTATGATAATATGGTAACCATGTGGAATGACAACACCTTATTATTCACAGTTTCTCAAGAAGAGACTGATTATGATGATGTGTACGGATACGATGATTACGATTATGACTATGCAGAAGATGCCGCTGTAGCTGTAGAAGAAGCAGTAGACGCTGCAGAAGCTACCTATCCTATATTGAGTTTCGATCAAACTACCTATAATTTCGGAACCATTAAAGAGGGTGATATTGTAGAGCACACGTTTAATTTTGTAAATACAGGATCTTCTTCTTTGGTTATTTCAGATGCTAAAGCTAGTTGTGGTTGTACGGTTCCTAGTTTTTCTTCAGAAGAAATTGAGCCAGGGGCGTCAGGAACTATTTCTGTAAAGTTTGACAGTTCTAATAAGAGTGGTAGCCAAAGTAAAACAGTGACGATTACAGCCAATACGGAGAATGAAGTGGAAAGATTATACATCAAAGGTATGATCACGGAAGACGGCGTTGCCGAAGTTGAAGAGGTAATAGAAATTGTAGAAGATATTTATGAAACGGAAATAGAAGAAACGGTAATAGAATCTACGGAATATGATGATTCTAGTTACTACAATGACGATTATTATGCGGAGCAAGATAGAAAGCGTGAGATAAGAGAAGCTAAGAGAGCTGAAAAAAGAAAAGAAGCTATGGCTTCTGTTATAGAAAAAGCAAAAGCAACGCTTAAAGGTAATTATGCAGAAGGAAGTATTTTAAAAAATACTTCTTATCTAAAAAGTGTAGGTACAGGAAAAGATGAAGCAACGCTATGGGTTAATGATTTTACAGCCATTTATAATGATGCTATTCCTTCTTATTTTGGAAGTGGCTATTATGGTAGTAACCCTTATGAAATGTTCAATTTAGAAAGGTTGTACGGCGGAATGTCATTGACTTCAAAATTAAATTTTGATGATACCAATGCATCGATCAAAACATCGTATACGATGAATGATGAAATGGCGCAGTACCATAAAGACATGTATAATGGAAAAATGAATAGCAATTTCTATAAGTATTTTAATGAAGATACGATGCAAGGCTATTTTTCAGTCAACACAAGCACAGAAGGTACTTTAAAGGCATATCCTAAATTGGTAGATGCGATGTTTGAAGGTGTAGAAAAAGAACATTTAGAAGATTTTGTTCCTATTGCAACACGTTTGGTATCTATTTTATTAGACGAAGAAGCTATTGCTAAAGTAGTTCGTGGAGATATGTTATTGGTGATGAATGGTATAGAAAATGTTGAAGTGACCTATACTACATATGATTATGATGAAAATTATGAAAGTGTAGAGGTGACCAAAACAAAGACAGAGCCTATTCCCAAATTTATTTTGATGGTTACTTCAGAAGAGAAAGAAATCTTTAACCGTATCATGCGAATTGGGATAAAAGAAGGGGCAGTAACTGCAGAAAATGGGTTCTACCAAGTTGAAATTCCTGACGCACCATTTAAAGTAAACATGCTTTTTAAGGATAATACCTTATTAATTAGTAACTCTAAGGCAGATATTACAGCAATGAGTAATGGTACTTATAATGCCAAGGTTTCAGGAAGACATAAAAAACTTATTTCTAAAAATTCTGGAAGTATTTATGTAAATGGTAAAACTATTACGAGAGATATTCCAGGAGACATGATTCCTAATGCGTATAAAGAAAAATTAAATTACATTTCAGATAATGTAGAAGATGCTACATTTAAAGTAAGTAAGATGAAGGGTAATGTTCTTGAAGGTGAAATGATTTTAAATACACCAGAAGGAAAAGGGCATAAGAATAGCTTGGCTTATTTCTTAAATATGATTGATGCTTTAATAGATTAAATTAATACAGCAATTCATGAAAAAGTTTTTAAAAATCACCTTATCATTGCTAGGAATAGCAGTGATAGGGTATTTTATTTATGTGCAGTATCAGAAATCGGCCTCGTTAAAAAATCGCATTCATGAAAATGCAGAGAGTGTGCTAAAAGTTGGCTTGCATGATTTTCAAAAAACTATTTTGGTAGATGCTTTGTCTTCTCCTATGTTTTATTGGGATAATGTTGATTTTTCAAGTAGCTCAAAAGACAATGAGGATAAAAAAGAAGATAAGAAAGGGATAAACCTCAAACCTTATTCCCTCGTTTTCTATACCATGAAAGAGGTGAAAAATACCTTGTTTACCACCCTGCCAATCAAAGATTCAGAAGCTTTTAATGCTTATGCTTTAGCCTATTTAACAGCTAAGAAAATTACAGTTATTGAGGGTGATTATACCTATGCCTTAGATGAAAAAACAAAAATCATATATGCGTGGAATAATGAGAATCTTGCAATAGCCTATGCTCCCAAAAAATCATTTGAATTATGCAAACCTGTTTTTGACGATGTTCTTTTAAGTAAAAAGCTTATCTCAGATACAGACCATCCTTATTTAAAACACTTAATAGCAGCAGATGATCATGTTACATATGTGAAAGATAGCAGTGTTGTTCATTTAAATTTTAATGATGGGAACGCTTATTTATCTGGCGTTTTGTATACGGCACAGCCTAATGAGTTTAATGAGTCTATGAAATACGTAGCTACTCCGGAAGCATCCTTACTGTTGTATCTAGATGCCAATTTTTCTAATACGGCTCGCAAAGAAAGTGTAACCGATTTGTTAAAAGATTTTTCGTTTTTCGAGAAAAATAATATAGAAGTAGACTCCTTGGTAGCTAAATCTACAGGTGTCGTAAGTTTGGCGGTAAAAGGTACTACTCTGCAAACAGACAGTATTGTTACCTATGAGTATGATGATAATTTTGATAAGGTAGCCACTGTTGCGCTACAAAAGAAAGAGGCGCCGTCTATTTTTCTAAACATAGCTTCAGATACTACCCTGAAATTATACTTAAAAGAGCAAGGGGCTATAGAGAATGGTATTTTAAAAGCCTTACCGATGTATTCCTTTTATGAAAAAGACACGACCCCAGAAGTATCTTTTTCTACTCAAAAAGAAACCCTTAGCCATCCTTTAAAAACAGGTAGTTACTTTTTTAGTCTCTCAGCTAATTTTAAGAGCCTGCAAGAAGATTTAAAAATTCCGAAAGCAGATAAGCTTGCGGTATTATTAAAAACAATTAGAATTAACGCCCAACAATTAGAAGGGAATAAAATAGTCCTTGAAGGAAGTCTGACAGCAGAAAATAATGAGATTAATATTATTTCACAGTTGTATTTTGGACTTCAAAAATCAGATTCTATTCCTTAACTTAGGCTACTTATGAAGTTAAGTTATTGGGAATATAAAACGTGGTTGTCTCATATAGATTTTACAATTGTCGGGAGTGGAATTGTTGGTTTAAATTGTGCCCTACAATTACGAGCTAAATACCCTGAGGCTAAGATTTTAGTTTTAGAAAAAGGTATTTTGCCACAAGGAGCAAGTACTAAGAATGCCGGATTTGCCTGTTTTGGAAGTATATCTGAGATCTTATCAGATTTAAAAACACATACAGAAGAAGAGGTGTATGAGTTAGTAGAAAAACGTTGGAAAGGAATTCATCTCTTACGGGAAAATTTAGGAGATAAAGAAATAGGGTTTAGAAACTGGGGAGGGCATGAAGTATTTACCGAACAGCAAGCAGCGCTTTTTGCAGAATGTTTGGATCAGATCGCGGCAACAAATTCATTCCTAAATCCAATTTTTAAAGGCGATGCGTTTAAACTGCATTCCAATACATTTAATTTCAAAGAGGTACAGGAGGAATATGTTACGAATGTATTTGAATCTCAGATTGATACCGGTAAAATGATGTCTCAGCTCTTACTCCGTGTTCAATCAAGTGGCGTCATCCTATTAAATTCAATAGAAGTAGAGTGTTTTGAGGATTTAGAAGATCATGTGGTGGTGAAAACCAATGAATTTGAGTTTAGGACTAAAAAATTGATCATTGCAACCAATGGTTTTGGGGCTGCACTTTTAGAAGAAGAAGTAAAACCAGCACGGGCTCAAGTATTAATTACGAAACCCATTAAGGATTTAAAAATTAAAGGGACTTTTCATTTAGATGAAGGGTATTACTATTTTAGAAATATTGATAAGCGAGTTCTGTTTGGCGGGGGTCGAAATTTAGATTTTAAAGCAGAAGAAACGAGTACTTTTGGAGAGACCCCGTTAGTTCAAAATAAATTAGAACAATTATTGAGGGAGCTGATACTCCCGGATTACGATTTTGAAATTGCGTATAGTTGGAGTGGTATTATGGGCGTAGGTCCGCAAAAAAGGCCCATAATTAAGCAAGTTTCTAACCAGGTGTATTGCGGAATACGAATGGGTGGAATGGGAATTGCAATTGGTAGTATTATTGGTAAAGAATTGGCGGATTTAGTCTAGATTTGCGCGCGCAAAAATTAGATCTAACAACTACTTCTTGCTTTAATTTAAATCGGTATGGTGATGGAACAAAATTTAAAAAAACAGCTATATGACTTCTGTAAGAATTTTGCAGACAATAGAATATCTCGTATTCGGTTGAATATTGCAGATTTGAAAGAATCATTAGATAGTGAAACAAAGAGTAGTGCTGGTGATAAGCATGAAACGGGTAGAGCTATGCTTCAGTTAGAATTAGAAAAATCTGGAGTACAACTAGCAGAAGCAGAGAAAATGGCTAAGGTTTTAGATATGGTAAATATTAAAACTAAAACAAATTTTGTAGGCTTAGGTAATTTGGTCAAAACAAACAAAGCAAACTATTTTCTAGGCATCTCAGCAGGAGAATATAAGGCAGATGGTATTTCGGTTTATTGCATTTCTTCAGAAACACCAATGGGAAAGGTGCTTTTTGGTAAAGAAAAAGGAGCTATAGTTACCTTTAATACTAATGAAATTACAATTAATGAAATTCTCTAAACAAGCTTTAGAGAATTTCATTTCTCATTACTTTTAGTTTTCTACTTTCAGTAAATTAATATCAAAAATTAGCACAGATCCACCTGGTATTGGACCGTATGTGTTAGAGCCATAGCCCAAATGTGCAGGAACAAATAATTGACCAGAACCACCTTCATTAAAATAGGCAATACCTTCTGTCCATCCTTTAATGACACCATTAATATTAAATGTAATACCGTTAGCATCACTCTCGTCAAAAACTTTACCATCTAAGTAGTAGCCTTTGTAAGCAACGGTAACATCAGAATTACTTAAAGGTTGTTCCCCTTCGCCTTGTGTTTCAATACGGTAATATAAGCCAGATTCACTTCTAGTGGCGTCTATATTATTTTTGGCGATATATGATGCGATATCAGCTTCGTTTTTTGCAACGTAATCAATATTTTCTTTCTCTTCATTACATCCTAGAAATAGGATAAGGCATAAAAAAAGGATACTATTTTTCATTTGGATTTTTTTATCAAATATATGTAGGCTATTTTAATTCTAGTCTATTTTTTTTCCCTGAGTGGTAAAAGACAAACCTTGTGAGCCAGATGTAGAAATCATAACACCTTCAAAAATAGGTTCTGAAGTATTTGGTTTTATTTGCCAATCAAAAATAAAATTGGCTCCCGCGCCACCTTGCTTGTCTTTTTCGGCAATAACAATAGCTAAAGTCTCTAGCGGGTTTAAGTAGATAGTTTTGTCTATGTAGGTGTTAAGAAGCTTCCCCTGTGAGTCAAAATATTCTCCTTTGGTAATATACAACGTATCTTTTTTACTGGTGTTTCTGATGCTTACCGTGGCTGTTAAATCATGGGTCACGTGCTCTGTGACGCTGTAAATCTGCGAATAAACAGATAAATAGCTACTCCCATTTTCAAGTGAGTCTGGTAAGGTTGTCGTGTGCATTCTTTCTTCCCAGTTCAAATTACTATCTACTGATTTTGGTTGGGGGTCCTCACAAGATGCAAGGAAACATAATAGACTGCAAAGACATAATAGGGTTTTCATCTGCTTAACTTTAGAGCTATAAAAATACGTAAAGTTTAGTAGTTATTACGGCCTTAAATTTAGGAGTACTTACCAATTGATTTTATTCCGATTTGCTTTTTTCTCCGCAGCTTTCTTTTTACTGTGTAAACGTTTTTCAATAGAAGATCTACTTGGTTTTGTTCGTTTGCGTTTTTTAGGTTCTTTTAGCGCATTTTCTATAATAACAAGGAACCTTTTAATAACGAGTGCTTTATTTTTATGTTGGCTTCTGCTCTCATCACATTGCAGTTGTAAGACCTTTTCTTTATTTATTTTATTCCTTAACTTTAAATAAATTCGTTCTTTATCAAGGGTATTTATACTGTTGGAGTTGGCCACATCAAAGAACAACTCAATTTTAGTAGCAACTTTGTTTACATGCTGACCACCAGCACCGCTACTTCTAACTGCTTTAAAATGTAATTCTTGGATAATCTGTTCTTTATGTAGCATCAGTCTTTTATTCTTGCATTGATGGTTTCAAGCGCTACATTTAAGAATACTTCTTTTTCTGCCTCATAGGCATGAGGAGCGTTGAATAGAATAGGAGCCGTCTCATTAAGTTGGGCTTCAATTAAGTAATGAGAGCCTTTAAAATACGAATTTTTAACCCAAACTTTTAAACCACTATTTTCAGAAATAATTAGTTCTGATGGATATACTAGAATAGATTTTTCAAGGGTAGCATAAGGTTTTAATAAAGAAATAGGAATAAGGTTTACATCTCCAAATAAGGAAGCGGTATAACTATTTTTGGGATGCATGTAGAGTGTTTCAGGGTGTTCTTTTGCTAAAATTTTACCTTCTTTTAATACCATAACCTCATCTGCAAAAGATAAAATATCATGGGTGTCATGTGAGGCTACGATGCAGGTGATCTGTTCTGTTTTTAAGTAATTGAAAAGATTTCTTCGCAAACTATTTTTCCTAGAATTATCAATATGACTGAAAGGCTCGTCTAATAAAAGAATTTCAGGTTTTTGGGCAAGTACTCTTGCCAGTGCTACTCTTTGCTGTTGGCCGCCACTTAAGAGTTTTACTTTTCTCTTAGCAAAAGCTGTCATCTCAATCATTTCTAAAAGCGCTGCAGTACGCTCTTTAAGTTCTTGAGGGTAGAATACAGATAAATATTGACTCACATTTTCTTCTACCGATACATAGGGCATCAAGTCAAAATCTTGTGAAAGATATTTCATGAAGGTCTCTCCTGGAACCAATTTAAAGTCGGGACCCAAAATAGGATTATCGCCCCAAGAAATATTTCCATGAGTAGGTTGTAAAATACCATATAAAAGTTTTAATAAGGTACTCTTTCCGCACCCGCTTTCACCAATAATAGAAATGTGGGCTCCTTTATCAGCAGTAAAACTAATGTTAGAGATAATCTGATGTGAGGAATAAGAAAAAGTTAAGTCTTTTACGTGTAACATAGTATATTCTATAACGGACAAAATTAGAAATAAAAAATCCGTTTCAGTTAGAAACGGATTTTAATCTTAAATATTGAAAATGTATTACTCTTTAAATTCTTTTAAAACGGCTTGGTTTGGTAGCGTTTCAAACCCCATGTTAAACAAAGTGAAAGCTTGCAAGTCTACTTGCTCATTTATGATAGCCTCGGTAGATTTTCCAGCACCATGGCCTGCATTTACATCAATACGAATTAAGGTAGGATTGTCTCCTGCTTGTGCTTCTTGTAGCGATGCGGCAAATTTAAAACTATGTGCAGGTACTACACGGTCATCATGATCACCAGTAGTAACTATGGTTGCTGGGTAGGCTGTTCCAGCTTTTACATTGTGTACTGGAGAATATCCTTTTATATATTCGAACATTTCTTTAGAATCTTCAGAAGTCCCATAATCATATGCCCAGCCAGCGCCAGAAGTAAATGTATGATAGCGTAACATATCTAAAACACCAACAGCAGGCATTGCTACCTTCATCAAATCTGGTCTTTGGGTCATAACAGCACCAACTAATAAACCACCATTAGAGCCACCTTTAATAGCTAAATATTCTTTAGAAGTATATTTTTTCTTTGTTAGATATTCTGCGGCAGCAATGAAATCATCAAACACATTTTGCTTCTGTAATTTTGTGCCGGCATCATGCCATTTCTTACCATATTCTCCACCACCTCTTAGGTTAGGGACTGCATATACACCGCCTTGCTCCATCCAAACCGCGTTAGAAATACTAAAGGATGGGGTAAGGCTCACATTGAATCCTCCATATCCGTATAGTATGGTTGGATTTTTGCCATTAAGTTCTAAGCCTTTCTTATGGGTGATGATCATAGGAATTTTAGTGCCATCTTTTGACGTGTAGAACACTTGTTTTGATTCGTAATCTGATGGATTAAAGTCAATATTAGGTTTCCAGTACTGCGTATAGGCTCCTGTGTCTACATTGTATTTGTATAAAGAACCAGGTGTATTATAGTTGGTGAAAGAAAAATAGAACTCTTTATCTTCTTTTTTTCCGCCAAACCCTCCGGCAGAACCAACACCAGGTAGTTTAACTTCTCTAATTAGTTTACCGTCATAATCATATTGAAATACTTTAGAGATCGCATCCACCATATATTCTGCAAAAAAGTATCCGCCGCCCGTATTAGGAGATAATACGTTTTCTGTTTCTGGAATAAAATCTACCCAATTTTCTGCACTAGGATTTGCAGCATCTACAGTAACTATTTTTTGATTAGGGGCATCCATATTAGTCATTATATACAGTTTGGAACCCTTGTTTTCTATAATATAACTATCGGTGTCTGTATGGTCTAGAATAGTCACAAATTCAGCATCTACCTTGCTTAAGTCTTTCATTAAGAGTTTGTTTCCTGAAGTAGATGTACTAGGATATACAAATAGGTATTGGCCGTCTTCAGTAACGCTACCACTTATGTAACGGTGTTTTTGATCAGGAGTACCACCATAAATTAAAATATCTTCTTTTTGAGGGGTTCCTAATTTGTGATAGTATAATTTGTGCTGATCTGTTTTGGCAGATAATTCACTTCCTTTTGGCTTATCATAGCTAGAATAGTAGAATCCTTCATTTTCTTTCCAAGAAATGCCACTGAATTTAATATCAACTAAAGTGTCTTCAATAATTTCATTTTTAGCTGCGTCTAAGATAATTACTTTGCGCCAATCACTACCGCCTTCTGAAATAGAGTAAGCAGCTTTGCTTCCATCTTTAGAAAAGGCTAGTCCTGCTAGAGAAGTAGTGCCATCCTTGGAAAAGGTATTTGGATCTAGAAATACTTCAGCGTCTGTATCTTCTCCTTTTTTTCTATAGACCACATATTGGTTTTGTAGTCCATCATTTTTATAGAAATAAGTATATTCTCCTTCTTTGAATGGGGATCCTAATTTCTCATAATTCCAAAGCTTCTCTAAGCGCTTCTTTAAATCTGAACGAAAAGGTATGTGTTCTAAATAGCCGTACGTAACGTTATTCTGAGCTTTTACCCAGCTTTCTGTTTCGGGACTTTTGTCATCTTCCAACCATCTGTATGGATCGTTTATTGCTACACCAAAGTAGGTGTCTACGCTATCTACTTTAGCTGTTGTAGGGTATTTCACAGTAATTTTTTCTTTTTTAGGTGTTGTTTCGCAACTGACTAGTAGTAAGGTAGTCGCTGCTAAGCTTGCTAGTTTTTTCATAGATTGTTTAATTAGTCACTCTAAAAATAGCATAAAAAAACCTTTGTAACGAGCTTGTTACAAAGGTTTTAACATTCTTTAAAGTTAAACGCTTAAACTAAATTGTGCGCAACTAAATATTCTCCAATTTGTACGGCATTTGTCGCAGCACCTTTTCTAAGGTTATCAGCAACAATCCACATATTTAATGTATTTCGTTGAGTTTCATCTCTACGAATACGTCCTACAAAGACATCATCCTTATCATGTGCATAGATAGGCATTGGGTAGGTGTTGGTATCTGGATTATCTTGTACGATAACACCAGAGGTTTCACTTAATAATTTACGCACTTCTGTTAAATCAAAATCGTTTTCAAATTGAACGTTTACCGATTCTGAATGACCACCAGCTGTTGGGATACGTACCGCAGTAGCGGTAATCGAAAAAGTACGGTCATCAAATATTTTTTGAGGTTCACGTGCTAACTTCATTTCTTCCTTAGTATATCCGTTTTCTAAAAAAACATCACAATGTGGTAACGCATTTCTTCCTATAGGATAAGGGTAAGCCATTTCTCCTTGAATGCCTGCTATTTCATTTTCTAATTGTTGAACCGCTTTTACGCCCGTTCCAGAAACAGATTGGTAGGTTGAAATTACCACACGTTTCATTTTATATTTTTTATGCAGTGGAGCTAAAACCATTACCAATTGTATGGTAGAGCAATTTGGATTTGCTATGATTTTATCTTCCTTGGTTAATTGGTCTGCGTTAATTTCAGGTACTACTAATTTTTTAGTAGGATCCATTCTCCAGGCAGATGAGTTATCAATAACGGTAGTTCCTACTGCTGCAAACTTAGGAGCCCATTCTGTTGAGGTATCTCCACCAGCAGAAAATATTGCAATCTCTGGCTTTGCTGCTACAGCATCTGCTAAACCTATAACGGTATATTCTTTATTTTTATAGGTCATTTTCTTTCCTACGGAACGTTCAGAAGCTACTAATAATAATTCTGTAATAGGAAAATTACGTTCTGCTAATACTTTTAGCATTACTTCACCTACCATGCCTGTTGCACCTACAACTGCTACTTTCATTGTTATAAATTTAGATGGCAAATGTAATTCAATACAATGTATCGGACAAAGAAATTAAAGATGAATAATTATAATTTAACAAAAAGTTATATTTGTAACAATTTTACATTATCTTTCAGCATATGGAAGCTAGGCCAGCTAAAAACCATAAATTTACGAAAACAAGCTCTTTAGTAGAATATATGAAGGTATGGATTATTGATGATGACCTAGTGTCACGATTTGCAACACAATATGGGGTACAACAAGCTTCGGCATTATGCAGTATTGCTATTTTTGAAAGCGCTGGGGAAGTTCTAGATTTAATTAGAAAAGACTCATTCACCGGAGACGATTTACCAGACATCTTATTATTGGATTTGGTAATGCCGGAAATAAACGGGTGGCAATTTTTAGAAGAATTAGAAGTAACGGGTAAGACTAAAGATACCTTGCGTATTTATGTGTTGTCTGCTTTTACAAATTATAAGGATAGAATTTTGGCAAAGGATCATCCTTTAGTATACGGTTATTTTGATAAGCCTTTATCGCGAGTAAGTGCAGATGCTATTTTTAAAGCACTAGAATAACCTTTCTTTTCCATCAACTTAATTTATTGGAACAAAGAAAAACCGTCAAATACATTAGCGTAATGTACTTGACGGCTTAAGATTACTACTGCAGTGCAGCGGTATTACCCAATAATTGGATAATGAATATCATTTATTTTTTCAATAAATCTCTAATTTCAGCAAGAAGATCTTCTTGAGATGGTCCAGCAGGAGCTGCAGGAGCAGGAGGAGTTTTTGTTTTGTTGTAAGCTTTTACAATCAAGAACATAACGAAACCAACAATGATTAAATTAACGATAGTGTTAATCCAAGAACCGTAAGCAATAACAGCACCACCAGCTTCTCTTGCAGCTGCTAAGGTTGCGTAATCATTTCCGTCCATTGCAATGTGCATGTCCTCAAAATTCATTCCGCCAGCAAAATATCCAATAAATGGCATAGCGATATCTTTAACAAATCCATTAATTACGGCTCCTAATGCGCCAGCCATAATTACTGCAACTGCAAATTCAATGACGTTACCCGTCATAATGAAATTCTTAAATTCTTTTAACATGATTTAGTGTTTTTAATTATTAGTTAATTTGTTTAATGTAGCGCAAGATACTAAAAATTTAAATCTTAAATAAATGTTAATGAATATTTTGTTATTCAATGATAACACGCTTTACCCTTTGAGAAATACCGGTAAGTACTTCATATGAAATAGTATTGGCTCCTTCGGCAAATTCTGTTGCGGTTGGTTTCTCACCAAAAACTATAACTTCATCTCCTTCATGGCAGTCAATAGCTGTAACATCTACCATAATCATATCCATACAGGTATTGCCAATAATAGGAGCATAGTTCCCATGAATACACACCACACCTTTGCCGTTACCATACTCTCTTCCAATACCATCTGCATGGCCTAGCGGTAGCGTGGCTGTCTTTATTGGGGAATTAGAAGTAAAAGCGCGGTTGTAGCCCACACTTTCATTAGCTTTTAGGTAATGTATTTGAGAGATGTTTGTTTTAAGGGTAACTATAGGAATAAAGTTTTTATCTTCTATAGGGTCATTGCCAAAACCATAGAGACCAATGCCACTGCGTACCATATCAAAATGGGCTTCCGGGTAATTTATAATTCCAGAAGTATTGGCTAAATGTTTAAAAGGAATATAAGGTAAAGCAGCATCTATTTGCGTACAAATTTCATGGAAACTTTTAATCTGACTCAAGGTAAACTCCTTCTCGTTTACATCTTCTGAAGCAGCTAAATGTGAAAAAATAGACAACACTTTTATAGAAGAAGTTTCCGCTAGTTTACGGGTAATCTTAGGAATATCATGGGGATTAAATCCTAATCTATTTAATCCAGTATTAAATTTTAAATGTACAGGATAGTTTTTTTGTTGGTGGCGTTCAGCAGCAGTTACAAAGGCGGTTAATATTCTTTCAGAATAGATATTAGGTTCTAAGCACCGTTCAATAATAGTATCAAAACTCACAATTTGTGGGTGTAAAACTAAAATGGGAATTTTAATTCCTGCATTTCGGAGTGCTACCCCTTCATCTGTATAAGCAACAGCAAGATAATCGGCACCTACTGATACTAATTTTTGAGCAATAGCAACCGCGTCACTGCCATATGCATAGGCTTTAACGACTCCTAAAAATTTAGTCTTTGAACTGATTTTACTTTTTAAGTACCTGTAATTGTGTTCTAGTGCGTTTAAATTAATTTCTAGAACAGTTTCTTGAGCCTTAGCCATTAGAATTGGTATTATCTTTTACTTGCTCCACATCTATATCAATATCTTTTACTTTTTCACGGAGCATAGCCTTGTAATATGCGCCACGACTCAAGGGCTCATAAGCTTCTATTTCTCCTAGTAGTACCAAATTATCATTGGTAGATTTTCTAAAGCTATAGTTGGCTAGGTTACCTGTACGCGTACATATAGCATGAACCTTGGTAACATATTCTGCCGTAGCCATTAATGCGGGCATTGGGCCAAAGGGGTTTCCTTTAAAATCCATATCAAGACCTGCGACTAAAACACGAATACCTTTGTTGGCTAAATCATTACATACAGCAACAATTTCATCATCGAAAAACTGCGCTTCATCAATTCCAACAACATCACAGCCGTCTGCTAGCAAACGAATATTAGCCGCTGCCGGTACGGGAGTAGAGCGTATTTCATTAGCATCGTGAGATACGACCATTTCCTCATGATAGCGTGTATCTACTTGAGGTTTAAAAATTTCAACTTTTTGCTTTGCAAATTGGGCTCTCTTTAGCCTTCGGATGAGTTCCTCTGTCTTACCAGAAAACATAGAACCGCAGATAACTTCGATCCAGCCAAATTGTTCTTTAGGGTTTACAGTATTTTCGAGAAACATTTTGTAATTTTAGACGAAAGTTATACGTTATTCGTTTTATTAAAACGAAGCCATAAAATTACTAAACAAACACGGTCTTTTATAATAGATTAGAATAAAAAGTTTTGACAGATGAAAAAACAGCTGAAAAAGAAATTGGTTAAAATTGCTACGAATATTATTACTGCTGATGACATTAGTGATATTACTGAAATGTATGCTGCATCAAAAGAGTTGTATGAAAAGCTAGCTGTACTTAAATTTATTGAAGAGGAGCTAAATGATATAGAGATAGATGTTTCTAAAAATGCAATTGCAGCTAAATTTGAGGAATTAGCGAATGCGGTGATGCATGAAAATAAACACGTTCCAGAAAGCAATCCGCATCAAGAAGATATCATTATTCCAGGAATGGATACCATTAAGGATATGGTTTCTGAAATGCCTATGAGTGCAGAAGCAGAAGACGTATTCGCAGATTTTATGGCAAAACCTGCTTTAATGAAGAATGATAAGGAGCTTTTTATGCCTGTAGAAACAGAACAAAAAGTGAATGAAGAGGTAAAGAAATCTGTAAATGAAACTTTTCAGAAAGAAATAAAAGTAGGTCTTAATGATCGTTTGGCTTTTGTAAAACACCTTTTCAATAATAATATGGAAGATTATAACCGTGTTATTTCACAGTTAAATACGATTGCTACAGAAGAACGCTCTATTGCTTTTATCGTAAACATGGTGAAACCAGATTATAACCATTGGGCGGGCAAAGAAGAATACGAAAATAGATTTATGGAATTAATAGCGCGCAAATTTTCTTAAATATTAATTTGTAAGCAAGAGCAGTAAAGGCTGACTTATAGTACAACTTGAACTATAAATTAGCCTTTTATTATGAAATACCTTAAAATTCTCTATTGGATTGGAACTGCATTATTATCTGCAATTATGCTATTTTCCATTCAAATGTACTTATTAAATACAGCAGCAATACAAGGTGCATTTATAGCATTAGGATACCCTGCTTACTTGGTGTATCCCTTAGCTTTTGCTAAGATCTTAGGCTTAGTTGCTATCCTTGGTAATTTTAATACATCTTTAAAACAATGGGCATATGCAGGCTTTTTCTTTAATATCAGTTTAGCATTTTTTGCACATATAGCTGCTAACGATGGGCAATATTTATTTGCACTATTAGCCTTTATAGGATTAATAATTTCTTATTTTGCGGGTAAAAAGGCAAGGCCGTAATTTTACCCAATGGGAAAACTCTATATTGTACCAACACCAATAGGAAATTTAGAAGACATTACACTAAGAGCCATACGTGTATTAAAAGAAGCAGATTTAATTCTAGCGGAAGATACGCGTACGAGTGGTAAACTATTGCATCATCTTGAAATCTCAACGCATATGCAGAGTCACCATATGCATAACGAGCATAAGACGGTAGATGCCATTGTTAAACGTATGCAAGCAGGAGATACTATTGCTTTAATTTCTGATGCCGGTACGCCAGCAATTTCGGATCCAGGGTTTTTGTTAACTAGAGCTTGTGTAGAGCATCAGATAGAGGTAGATTGTCTTCCCGGAGCTACGGCTTTTGTTCCTGCATTAGTAAATAGCGGATTGCCTAATGATAAGTTTGTCTTTGAAGGGTTTCTACCTGTCAAAAAGGGAAGACAAACAAGGTTATTGCTGCTCGCGGAAGAACCAAGAACTATTATATTTTATGAGTCACCACATAAGCTTGTGAAAACACTTGGAAATTTTGTAGAATACTTTGGTGCAGATCGGCAAGTTTCTGTTTCTAGAGAATTAACCAAACTGTATGAAGAAACAATACGAGGCACGGCAGAAGAAGTATTAAAGCATTATACAGATAAGCCGCCTAAAGGAGAGATCGTAATTGTTGTTGCCGGTAAAACCAAACAAAAATGAAGATAACAGAGTTTAAAAGTAAATTAGAAAATACCCCTAAAGAAATTGAATTTTCTGAAACGGTGGCTGTCATAGAAGAGCATTATAATTTTTCTCCTACAGCATTCACTAACGGAGCATTGAAAAATGCGGCAGGTGAAAATTCAGGATCGTGTAAATTATTTGCTTTTGCAGTAGATCAAGAATTGACCAAGGAACAGACTTTAGCTGCTTTTGGTGCTTTTTATTTCAAGGATGTTTTGAAGGATATCGAAGGAAACGGGCATCAGAATATTCGAAATTTTATGGCGACAGGTTTTGAAGGATTACATTTTGATGGTATTGCTTTAATCCAAAAGTAATGGCCATGAAAATCCCGTCTTATAAAATACTGTTTGCGATAACGCTACTAGCCTTTTCTGTGTCATGCACGGATAAGGTAAAAGAAACAGTGACTAAAAAGAGTGAAATGTTACCTAATGGGATGCATCTTACGATTGAAAAAACAGACATTAAAAAAACCTCTTTTGGGATATTCACCAATCATAACTATGGAACTTCTCATAGGTTTAAATACCGCGTTGCTGTAAATCAGGGAAGTATAGAATGGGATTTTGGTGTTGGGGAGCCAAAACACTTTCTTTTTTGTGACAAGGGGGTCTATATTCATTACTTAAATGAAAATAGTTATACCGAAGAGGCTAGAGATACTATCAATGATACTATTGAAGAAGTACGAGTTACAAAAATTGAAAATCAATACCAGAAATATATAGATGAACGGTATTTATTCAAATTATTTGGAGATGCTTACTGGGTAGATGTTACAGAAGAAGAATATGCTAGAAACAAAGCACTATGCTCTGAACAGGCCATACCAAACGACAATGAATTGACCATTGATGCTGTTGAATAGTTTGAGCTTGAAAATAAAA
Source organism: Cellulophaga sp. HaHa_2_95 (assembly GCF_019278565.1). Next base: position 624,707 of record NZ_CP058988.1, read on the forward strand.
CCCCACCAATAGGCAGGGCTTGTTGTTTGCATTTATTTTTCAAGTCTAAACTTGATGCTCTAACTTTTTGTTGTCATCGGTTCTCGATACTATTTTTGTTTTATAACGCTGCACAAAAATCATTGGAACTGACGCTATGTTGTCTTGATTTTTTAATCTGAAAACTGTTCTCACTTCGAGTGAATTTTAAGCTTTTTTTGCTTTAAATTAGTATCGAGAAGTATTCGTGTTCCTAGGGTTTGTCCATATTATCATTTTTCACTGAACTACACAAAAATCCTTGGAACTCACATTTTTTATTGAAATTGACACGTGGACCGTTTTAATAGTTCTGTTTGCTTTTCGGTCTTAATTTTTTGAAATTACCATCAACCATCAACCATCAACCATCAACCATCAACCATCAACCATCAACCATCAACTAATATTTAGATCCATCGTGTTTGCCTTTTTCCCAGCCTGTTTTTCCTAGATATTGATCAGCACTTTCAACAGCGTCATTTTCTATAGTGGTTCCCATAGAATCATTCCATCTATTTAAATAGCCAAAAAGAGAAATAACACCTAGCATTTCTACAATTTCACCTTCATTCCAATATTGGTATAAACGTTCTTTTATTTCGGCATCAACACCATTTGGTACTTGAGATGCTTGCAATGAAAAATCTAATGCAGCACGTTCTGCCTCAGAGAAAGCAGCATGAGTTCTGTATTCCCAAATATTATCTAATTGCTCTTGCTCTGCTCCGTAGCGCTCAGCGGCTCTAATGGCATGTGCTTGGCAATAGCGGCATCCTGTGGCATTACTACTTACCCAAGCAATCATACGTTTTAAGGCAGAAGTAACTCTACCTTCATTAGCCATAACGGCTTTATTTAAATTTATAAATGCTTTAGAAATTGCAGGTCTGTGCTGCATGGTTAACACAGAATTTGGACAGAAGCCCAGCGTTTCATTAAAGAATTCTGCTAATTCTTTGGTTTCTTTATCATGATTCGGATCTAAAGGTTGTACTAAGGCCATATCGTTCTCTGTTTATATTCTTTTATCGTATTTTTGAGTAATCAAATCCCTTACAAGAAACGAAAAATTATGAGCACAACAAATCATATATCAACCAAATGGTTGGGCAACATGACCTTTGAAAGTAATAACCCTTCTGGGAATAGTTTAAAAATAGATATTGCTAAAGAAGATGGTGGTGATGGTAATGGGTACAGACCTAAAGCATTAATGCTTTCTTCTCTTGCAGGATGCTCAGGATTGGATGTAGCAGCATTAATAAAAAAAATGAAATTAGACGTAGAAGAATTTCATATTGAAACCATTGCAAATTTGACGGATGAGCACCCAAAGTTTTATGATAAAGTAGCGGTAGAATATCATTTTCATGGCGCTAATCTTAAAGAAGATAAATTGCAAAGGGCAGTAGATTTATCCGTAGAAAAATATTGTGGCGTAATGGAAATGTTTCGTGAGTTTGCTGAGGTAGAAATAAATACTTTTTTCCATAATAAATAAGAGTATTGAAGCTTAAGATCAAAAATTAAGTTCAAGTATCAAGTTCAAAACCACACGAACTTGATATCTTCAATTTCAGTCCAAGTACTTTATTTGTAGTGCCAACTAATAAGATGAATGTATCGAGAGCCTTTGCAACCAAGTAAAAGTTCTCGATACATTTTTCTGCACTACGCTTCAAAAGATACGCGAACTGACAATAGCAACCTTTTTTAAAATATGTTACTTAAAACATTATGCGCTGGACGATTAAAGCCAAACCCGAAGAAGAAAAAATAAAGGAACTTGCCAGTGCTTTAAACGTAGAAGATCTTGTAGCGCAATTATTATTGCAACGTGGTATTTCTACTTTTGAAGAAGCAAAATTGTTTTTCAGACCTCAGTTATCAGACCTACATGATCCTTTTTTGATGAAGGATATGGATATTGCGGTAGCGCGTATAGAAACTGCAATTAATGAAGGAGAGAATATTCTGGTTTTTGGCGATTATGATGTAGATGGTACTACAGCAGTAGCCTTAATGTCTTCGTATTTATTGTCTTTTTATCCCAATGTGGCTACCTATATTCCAGATAGATATGCAGAAGGTTATGGCGTGTCTTATAAAGGAATTGATTTTGCAGAGGATAATAACTTCTCTTTAATAATAGCCTTAGACTGTGGGGTAAAAGCGGTAGATAAAGTGGCTTATGCCAAAGAAAAGGGCGTAGATTTTATTATTTGCGACCACCATAGACCTGGTGATACCTTGCCAGATGCTGTTGCTATTTTAGATCCTAAGAGAAGTGATTGTACGTATCCGTATGATGAACTCTGCGGGTGTGGGGTCGGTTTTAAATTGATACAAGCTTTGGGTTCTAGGCAAGGAGAAACCATTCAAGATTTAATTCCTTATTTAGATTTAGTAGCTACGGCTATTGGTGCAGATATTGTGCCTATTACGGGTGAAAATAGAGTGCTGGCCTATTATGGCTTAAAAGTGATAAACTCAGACCCAAGAGCTGGTTTTAAGGCAATAATCAATCAGATTAAAAAAACCGTATTAACCATTACCGATGTTGTTTTTGTCATTGCCCCACGGATTAATGCTGCGGGTAGAATGGTACACGGGCAGCATGCTGTTAATTTATTGACGGAAACCAATCAGGCCCAAGCTGAAAAGTTTGCAGGTGAGATAGAGAAATACAATATTGATCGGAGAGGTTTAGATCAAGAAATAACCAAAGAGGCACTTACTCAGATTATAGAAAACGAGGAGGAAGAAGGCTTTACTTCTGTAGTGTATAAAGAAACTTGGCACAAAGGAGTTATTGGTATTGTAGCCTCCAGACTTACGGAAACCTATTATAGACCAACCTTAGTGTTCACGAAAAGTGGTGATAAGTTGGCGGCTTCTGCACGTTCCGTAAAAGACTTTGATGTTTATAATGCACTCGAAGGTTGTGCAGATTATATAGAACAGTTCGGGGGACACAAATATGCAGCTGGACTTACTTTACTAGAGGACCAGTACAATAATTTTAAACATCAGTTTGAAAAAGTAGTTTCAGAAACCATAGATCCTAATTTGTTGATTCCTGAGATTGCAGTAGATATGCAAATTGAAATTAAAGACATTACACCTAAGTTAATGCGGATTATAAAACAGTTTGAACCTTTTGGTCCGGAGAATATGACGCCTGTTTTTATGGCAGAAAATATTCAAGATTCTGGGTATGCAAAGGGCGTGGGTGAAGAAGGGAAACATTTAAAATTTGCAGTTACCCAAAATGGTTATGGTCCTATTGGTGGAATTGGTTTTAATTTAGGCGATAAATTACCCATGTTAACAGGTAGAAAACCTTTTAGCGCTGTTTTTTCTATTGATGAGAATGAATGGCAAGGCAATGTGAGTTTGCAATTGAAATTGAGGGATATAAAGTAGATTAATTTAAGGTGTCCTACGCTCCTGACAATTTGTTATTTATGGAAATTAACAAAACTATTACTCCCATGGAGGAGTCTGATCGATATTTAAATAAATATATTGACGATTTAGAAAATAATACATTTGAAGTTTTTGAGAATAATGTTACGAAAAGATCTTTGAATGGATATGCTTTTTCGTTAATAGATGAATTAACTAATTCCACAACCTGTCCAAATCAAGACAGAGCCTTACAGACGAAAGCATTGCATTATTTCAAAATTTTAGCAAAAGCCTTTTATCATTTAGCATACTCTGCAGGTACAGAAGTAACCGTACAATTTAGAGACAAACCTGTACAGCATGTTGGTGTTGCCTATAAGAGCAATATGGGCTTTGCTGATTGGTTGAACACCTATAGTATATTTAGAGTACTACGGGACCAAGCAGGTTTAAATGTATTGGAAGGTATTACAGATAGTGCTATGGATCGGGCAGAAACAAGTTGGGATACTTTAGATAAAAACATGCTCCATTTTCTTTGTAGTTTACATACTAACCCCAAAACAAGGGAGAAGTTATTAATAGATGCTATTAAATCTACCTACGCAGATTCTGGAGATTATTTACAAGAAGGCTTTGCTATAGAATTTGTAACCTATTTATACGAGCCCTTGTTGTTTGTATATGAAGCGCTTTTGCGAAATAATGAAGAAGATTTCAATGCACAATTAATAGAAGCACTTACTAGGCATAAAACGTATTATGACACAAAAAAAAATAACCGCTGTAACGATTCAGATGGTTGGATAAGTTGGCGTCTTTTAGGAGCAGTTGCCTTGGCATACGATAATGGTATAAAAATTAATATAAAAAGTGATTATATTCCAGAATGGCTGTACAAAGGAGAGTTTGATACTGCTACGCTTCCGAAATATATGGTAAGCTAAAAGAATGCACTTTTTAAAATATAGCTGTTCAAGAGAAAAATCTCTTTCTTACCTTTGCATCTTACTTTTTTGAATGCTTCGCTATGGATCCGTATGCTGCTTTACGCTATAAAGAGTTCAATATTTTTTTACTAGTCCGTTTTGCCATGGTTTTTGCATGGTCTATGCAATTTATTGTAATAGAATGGCAGGTGTATACCTTAACTAAAGATCCGTTATCCTTAGGGATTATTGGCTTAATGGAGGTTATTCCTGCAGTTTCTATGGCGCTTTTTGCTGGGCATATTGTAGACCAGAAAGAAAAACGAAACCTGTTGATGCTTTGTATTCTTGGTTTTTCTGTTATTAGTTTTGGTCTGTTTGTGATTAGTATCCCTTCTGTGATTGTCGATTTAGATACCAAAACTATTTTATATACCATATATGGCTTAGTATTTTTAGGAGGTATCGTACGTTCTTTTATTGGTCCCACTATTTTTTCATTAATCGCCTTAATTGTTCCTAAAAAAATATATCCCAATGCTGCGACATGGAGTAGTTCTACCTGGCAAATGGCGTCTGTTTTAGGTCCAGCGTTGGCAGGGTTCTCTATCAGTTATATTGGTGTGCATTGGTCCATGTGTTTAATCTTTGGTTTTTCTATACTGGCATTAATAGCACTTTTTAAAATAGGACCTAAACCAATTCTAAATCCGAAAATAGGAGAGCCAATTTTTGAAAGCTTAAGCGAAGGTTTAAAATTTGTATTTACGAACAAAGCCATCTTAGGTGCATTAACACTAGACATGATCGCCGTTTTATTTGGTGGCGCCGTGGCGCTATTGTCTGTCTTTGCACAAGATATTTTGCATGTGGGCGCAGAAGGTTTCGGGATTTTAAGAGCGGCGCCCGCAGTGGGAGCAGCAATTACCATGTTGGGCTCTACCCGATTTCCTATTCATAAAAATGCTGGGAAAAAATTACTCTTGGCGGTATTTGGTTTTGGTCTTTGTATGATTGTTTTTGGATGGTCTGTATATTTTTGGGTATCTGTAGCGGCTTTGTTTTTAAGTGGAGCGCTAGACGGAATTTCCATGGTAGTACGTCAAACCATTTTACAATTGAAAACTCCAGACCATATGCGGGGTCGCGTAGCATCTGTAAACTCCATTTTTGTAGGTTCTTCTAATGAATTAGGTGCTTTTGAAAGCGGCGTAACTGCAAAATTAATGGGCACGGCTACTGCTGTAATTTTTGGAGGTATTATGACCATAACTACAGTAGGGATAACTGCTCTTGCTTTTCCTAAATTTAGAAAGCTAGACCTTCAGAAAGATGTTGAGGAACATGAGGCAGAAGATTAAATACTTTAGCTTTTGCATACAAAAAAAGCCCAATGAAGGGCCTTTTTGTCTGTAGGTAATTTAAGATCCGGGGAGAACACTTATTTTTTAGTAGGTTGATTTTTTCGATTTGGGATCAATAACTCAACTTTAATAACAAGGTAAAGATAGTATGGTAGTTAGGTTTTTTATAATTTATGTTGTGAACTCATAAATAGTAGTTGTAGGAAAAGGATTACATGTTGTTTGATGTTTATTTTAGGCCAAATATTCTTCTTGAAATAGTTTTAAAGGGGTGTGCATAAGGGTTGAATATTCCTTTTAATTTGAAGAATGGTTTCTGGAAAGTCTGATTTTGGGCAATAAAAAAAGCCCAATGAAGGGCTATTTTTTGCTGTAGGTAATTTAAGATTCGGGGGAATACTTATTTTTTAGTAGGGTAATTTTTTCGGTTACGTTATTCAACATAATAACAAGGTAAAGATATCGTTGGAGAGTATTTTTTTCTAATTTATGTTGTGAACTAGCCCAAAAAACGTTGTAAGAAAGAGCTTACTGTTGTTTGGGTAACAATAAAGGAAGTGCAGATTTATTTTGAAGTAGGGCTATACGTTTCCAGAATCATTTCCTTACCGTCAAAAACTCCGTAAGTATAATAACCAATCCAGTCTCCTAAGTTTATATATTTAGATTTGTCATTTAAGGTAATATCTAAAGGTAAATGTCTGTGGCCAAATACGAAGTAATCATAATGGTCTTGTTCTAACTTGCGTTTGGCATATTGTACAAGCCATTCCTTCTCTTCTCCTAAGAACTTAGCATCGTCATCACCAGAAATCAGCTTGTTTTTTACCGATAGGTATTGCGCTAAACGTACGCCTAAATCTGGATGTAACCATCTAAAGAGCCATTTAGAGAACGGATTTGTAAATACTTTTTTCATTCGCTTGTATCCTTTATCACCAGGACCTAAACCATCTCCATGACCAATAAAAAATGACGTGTCGTTAAAGGTAAATTGTTGGGGTGAATGAAAAACGGGAATGCCTAATTCTTCTTCAAAGTAACCATTCATCCAAAGGTCATGATTGCCTACAAAGTAATAAATAGGAATTCCGGAGTCTGCAATTTCAGCTAATTTTCCTAAAGTTCTAGTGAAGCCTTTTGGAACTACGGTTTTGTACTCCATCCAAAAATCAAACATATCTCCTAATAAAAAGATAGCCGCAGCATCTGTTTTAATTTCATCCAACCAAGCCACAAATTTTTTCTCTCTTGGATAACTGTGTTCCATAGTGGGAGCACCTAGGTGATTATCACTAGCAAAGTATACTTTCTTACCTTCTGGAACTTTTAAGGATTGCATTTATTAGAGACTATTAAGGAGATTAATTATCACTGGCGTACCACTCTGCAAAAGAGGTATCTGTTTCTTGTAGTCTTAAGGAATGTAATTGAATATTTTCTGGTAGTCTTGATTTAATACGCGCAGCAAAATCGATCACCATATTCTCACTTGTAGGTTGGTAATCGGCTAAAATTACCATGTGACCGCGGTCTGTAAGCTCTTTAGCTAATTCTACATGAGGTGTATTTTTATTAAATACGGTAGCATGATCAAACTGATCTACTATTTCTTCTTTGACAATCTTTTTTAAATCACCAAAATCTATCACCATGCCTAATTTTACATGAGAGGTATCTGTAATGGGCCTGCCAATTACCGTAACAGAAAGTTTATAACTGTGGCCATGTACATTTCTACATTTACCATCATACCCATAAAGGGCGTGACCGGTTTCAAAATTAAATTGCTTGGTGATTCTGATATTACTCATAATGATAGCTTAAACAAAATGCTTAAATAAGCTGCAAAAGTATTGATTTATATGGAGTAATTTTAAAAAACACCAATCTTAAATAAAAGGTTTTCTATTTAGATTTGGCGCAAGTTGTAATTGCTACATAATAGCAAGTGCGCCTCTGTAGCAGAACTTTATAGGAAAAGGAACCTTTTAAGGCTATTACTTTCTTTTAAATTTTTTATTATTTCTGTATTTATTGAAAAAATAGATAGCACCAACGATTAATAATAATAAGGCAAAAAATGTACTGCCGTTTAAAAACTCAAGTATTTTCATGATAAATAATAATAGGATAAAAGAATAGAACGATTATTTTTTAGAGATATTATTTTTTAAATTTTTCTAAGGTATTTTTTGTAAATTCTGACAAGGCTAACTTTCCTGTGATGGCAGCTCTTTCAGGTAATAAGGCATCCCAATGGTCTGTGTTTTTCCAGAGCACCTTTTTCCAATCTTCCAAGGCTTGCGGATTGTATTGCGATAGGCTATTGGTATAAAAATCTAACTCTTTGTCTAACTCAGAAATAGAATCATAAACTTTGGCAAATAAGCCTTTCTCTTGCGCCCAGTACGCATTTTTCCATGCTGTAGGGCATAAGGATAATTCAGATAAAGCAGCAGTTCCTAGCTTGCGCTCTACGGCTGGCTCAATCACAAAAGGAGCTATGCCAATAGTAAGCTCAGACAAACGAATTGAAGCGCTTTCTGTAGCGTAAACAATATCACAGGCGGCTGCTAAACCAACACCACCGCCAACAGTCTTACCTTGTACGCGTCCAACAATTACTTTGCTACACGTACGCATGGCATTGATAACCTTTGCAAAGCCATTAAAAAAAACTTTTCCTTCTTCCAGTGTAGATACGGCTACCAATTCATCAAAAGATGCGCCAGCACAAAAAGTACTATCGCCTTCAGATTTAAGAATAATTACGGTAACCTCTTTATTTGCTGAAAGTTTAGAGAACTCACTTGCTAACCGATCTAGTAATTCACTTACAAAGGAGTTGCTTGCTGGATGGCCAAACTCTAGGGTTGCCACCTTGTTTTCTATTTTCGTAAAAAGACTTCCGTTAGGTCTTGTAGTAGCCATATATTGTAATTTATATCAAAAGTAAATAAAAAATAAGAGAGCCTAAGGCTCATCATAAAGTTCTAAGCGGCATAAATTTTCTTTTAAACTCGATAACCAAGGCACCACCACGGATAAACATCCAGAGGGTAAATGCGATCCAAATACCTTGGAGTTCTAAACCAAAATACTTCCCGATAAATAAAGCGGGAATAAAACCTAGGAAAGTGGCAGCTAATAAGGTATTCCTCAAATATTTCATTTCACCTAAACCTTTAAATAAACCGTCAAATATAAATGCGATACTATTTATAGGTTGCCCTAGAATTACAATAAAAAAGATGCTATAAAAAGCGTTCAGTACCGGAATGTCATTGGAGAAAAAGGTTCCAATCGGGGTGTAAAAAATAAAGCCTAAGGTCATAAGCAATAGGCTGACAAGTACACCATATATCATAATTTTTTTTGCCAGTAAAAAGAGACCGTCATAGTCTTTACTCCCCAGTAGTTTTCCTCCCATAATATTACCGGCAGCAGCATAGCCATCAATAAAAAAAGCAGAGAAAAGCCATAGATTTATGGCAATGGTATGCGCGCCAATATACTTATCGCCAAGTGCTGTGGCCTCTCTAACAGCTAATATTAGCGCAATGTTAAGTGCTAAGGCTCTTACAAATAAGTTTAAACTCATGATGATGAGTCTGCCTAATTCTGGATGTAAAGGAAGTTCAGGTTTTAAGCGAATAGTTGTTTTTGTCAAGAGTAAAATAAAAGCCATAATAGCCATAACTGCCTGTGCAAGTAAACTTGCCCATGCCGCGCCTTCTAAGTACATAGGCTCTAAAATATCTGTAATTCCGTAAACAAAAATATAATCAAGAAACACATTGAGAACTGCACCAACAATAGCAATCAGCATGGGGTAAAATGTATTTTGTAATCCTCTGAAAATGCCCATTACGGCAAAGGTGAACAGGGTTAGTGGAAAGCCCCAAACTCTAATAGAGTAATAGGAAATACAGTACTCTAAAATTTTCCCTGTAGCGTTTAAGAATCTAAAGATATCGTCTACAATAAAGATGGTTGATAGTAAAATTAAAATACTCAGCCCAATATTCAAATAGATGGCTTGTGCGGGTAATGATTTTATTGCTTCTTTTTTTCCGGCCCCAACATATTGAGAGATTATGGCAGAAATGGCACTTCTAGTTTGCCCTAAAATCCAAATTAGCATAGATAAAAAAGAACCTACAATACCTGCCGCAGCCAAAGATTCTATACCATCTACCTCAATATTGCCAACGATTGCAGTATCCGTAATAGAAAGTAAGGGTTCTGCTATGCCCGCAATAGTTGCCGGGATTGCCAGTTTATTAATGTCTTTAAAAGTGATGGTATTCTTCAAGTAAAAAGGAATTTATAGTACAAGCTCGTAACAATGAAAAGGATGTATACTTTGTTTTGGAAAGTAGATATCGCCTAGTTTTTTATAGCCCCGAGCTTCGTAAAATTTTTGATTTCTTTTATTTTGGCTAAAGGTATCTAATCTTACACTGCTATAATTTTTTTGCTTGGCGTAATTTTCAGCGAAAGTCATCATTTTTTGAGCATAGCCCTTTCCTTGGTTCTCGGGATGCACAGATAGTCTGTGAATATAAATGTTATTTTTATTTTCTGTGAGCCATTTTATGGGCTGGTATTCCTGATCCATATGGGTAGAAATAACAATGGTGCCTATAATTTTAGAATTTTCTTCTAGGACATACAATTCATTTCGCTCTATGTCGTTCTCAAAAGCGTCTTTTGATGGATAATGTTCATTCCATTGATGAATACCGTTATTAGACATTTTTAAAGCACAGGCTCTAGTAATTTTAAGAATATCGGGAATTTCTAATATCTTTGCGCGACGCATTTTTTTAGTATATTTCTTTATTATTTGTAAATTTAAAAGATATAAAATAAAAGCGTAGTGCATTTTTTGAAATCAATTTATTGCGATTGCTTTTTGTTTCAACTAAAAAAATATAGACTACTAAAACAAACAATTTCTACACATGAAAAATATATTAGTTCCGATTGGTACCTCACCAGATTCTCATGAAACTTTACAATACGCAGTAGATTTTGCGACTCAGTTTTCTTCCGAAATTTATGTAATGGAAGTATTTAGTGTGTCTGCCAACGCCGGTACATTGAGTAACGTTTCTGGAAAAATTACAGAAAATAGTATTGAGCGTTTAAAAGAAATAATAGAGAAGGTCGATGCTAAAAATGTTGTCATTAAGATTGCAACCTACAATGGAGGTATTGTGAGTGGTGTAAAAGATATTAATAAGGAATTAGGAATAGATTTAATTATTATTTCTCCTAAAAGTAATGATATAAAAGAAGGTTTGTTCTTAGGGAATACTTCTGGTAAAATTGTAAAGCAAACAAATATTCCTAGTTTAATTGTACCTAAAGGAAGTGTGTTTGCACCTTATAGAACAATACTTACCGCATTTAAATCAGGAGTGTTAAAACGTAATAGAATTTTAGTGCCATTAATTCAGATTAAAAAGAAATTTGGCTCTGTAGTGAATCTTTTATTGGTAAAAACACCTGGATATACCGATGCAGATTTAAAAATCAATACCGCTTTAATGGATATCAGCTCTCAGCTTACTTTAACCGAAAATGCCACTACGTATTTAGGAGTATTGGAACACTTTCAAGCGCAGCACCCAGATTTACTATGTGTTTTTAGAAGAAGAAGAGGTTTTTTTAAGACCTTATGGGAAAAGAATACCATATCAAAAGAAGAGTTTTATTCTCCAGTTCCCGTTTTAGTTTTAAGTGTAAAGAAAGATTAATTTTTCACTTTGATTCACAAATAAAATAGACGTTCTTTGAAGGGTCTATTCGGGGGATTAGCTCAGCTGGCTAGAGCGCTTGCCTGGCAGGCAAGAGGTCACCGGTTCGACTCCGGTATTCTCCACAAACCATCACTAAAAGTGATGGTTTTTTATTTTATAGCACTTCCTGTGCATCCTGGTGCTTCATGGGTTTAATTTGTTATTTTTGTTTGGGGAGGCATTAATAGCATATGAGAAGACACCTTGGAATCACAATTTTACTTTTAGTCTGTTCATTTTCATGCAATCAAATAGAAAAAAAACCTATTGATTCGGTAAATGAGATGGATGTAGTAGCCACTCCTCCTAGTTTATATACGGATTTAGAGGGTAATCCTATTTCTTTAAATGATTATAAAGGCAAGAAAATATTGCTGAATTTTTGGGCAACATGGTGTAGGCCTTGTGTTGAGGAAATGCCTTCTTTAGAGCGCGCCATGGCATTATTGAAAGAAGACAACTATGTCTTTCTTTTAGCTACCGATGAGTCCATTGAAACCATAAACAATTTTAAAGCTCACATGAATGTTAAACTTAATTTGATACGTTACACTGGTGCCCTATCGCAATTAAAAATTTATGCGTTACCAGCCACATTTATGTATAACGAGCAAGGAAAGGAAGTCAACGTAATTAGGGGAGCAGCTGAGTGGGATGCTCCCGAAATGATTAAGAAACTAAAAAATTTCAACTAAATGAAGCTTATACACTTCCTAACAGCAACCATAGTACTAGCGTTATTTGTTTCATGTACGTCTAAAAAGAAAGAGCAAACATCCTCAGAAAAAAATGTTGTAGTGGTACACCCTTTGGCATTTCCTGGCGGCACAGAAACATCATTACCGCATTTATTTTCTAATACGGAACAAACCATACTCTCTTGGGTAAAAAGGATCAATGATTCTGTAACGCAGTTAAATTACTCCTATTTAAAAGAGGGGAATTGGGAGCAGCCTAAGGAAATTATAACAGGTAAAGATTGGTTTGTGAATTGGGCAGATTATCCAACCATTACGGAGAATAATGGAAACTTACTTGCGCATTACCTTAAAAAATCTTCCAAAGAAACTTTCGCATATGACATCAAATTGAATGTTTTATCCAAGGATGCCTTAAAATGGGAAACGCAGAAGGAATTACATACCGATAATACAAAAACGGAACACGGTTTTGTAACGGTTTTGCCTTATCAAGAGGATTCATTTTTTATCACGTGGCTAGATGGGAGAAACACATTGTCTAATGCAACTGATGCCCATGCGGGTCATGGAGGTACTATGGCTCTTAGAGCTGCTAAGGTTTCTTCAGAAGGTATCGTTAGCGAAGAGGTGCTTTTAGATCCTAAAACCTGTAGCTGTTGCCAAACTACTGCGGCAATTACGGCTAATGGCCCTATTGTTTTATACCGAGACCGTACGGATGAGGAGATTAGAGATATTGCCATTACAAGACGCGTAGATGGGAAATGGACGACTCCTAAATTTATTCATAAGGACGGATGGGAAATAAATGGCTGTCCTGTGAACGGCCCTAAAGTAGATGCTATAGATAATAATATAGTAGTTGCTTGGTTTACAGCGGTAAATGGGGAGCCAAAAGTGCAATTAATCTTTTCTGAAAACGGAGGCGAAGATTTTTTAGAACCTATATTAATTAGCAACAAGGAAACTTTGGGCAGGGTAGATGTTGAAATGCTAAACCCTGATACTGCTATAGTAAGTTGGATGGAAACGATAGCGAAAACAACCTACTTAAAAGCGATGAAAGTAACTAAAAATGGGGTGCAATCTACGCCAATTTCTATAAGTGTATTGGGCGACTCTCGAAACACGGGGTTTCCTCAAATGGAAAGAGTAGGCGATAAAATGTACTTCGCATGGACCTCGCACGATGCTAAAATATCAAGTATAAAAACAGCATGCGTTGCCTTAAATTTGTTCTAAAAAACCATGCTTTAAGGTATAAAAAAAATAGTGGAGTATAGCTCTGCGATTTTCATTATGAACCAAAATAGAGGTCAATAACCTAAAGTTTGCTCCATTCTTGAAGTTTCAATTTCACTTGCGTGATAATTTAACTTTCCTACATTTACTCCGGTGTTGATATGACCTGTTAAGCGGCATCAGTTCTATTGTAATTATAGACGCTACGGCTCTCTAATGCAAGTTCTCGTCTTCTTTCTTCTGCAATATGCACTTTAAGTGCTTTATGTATTTTTGTAGCTTTTTACGTGTTAAAATGTATAATAACCCAAAGTTGTTAACGTTTAAATAATTACAAAATGTAATTATTGATCCTTTGTGGCGTCCAATACTATAATCTCTTATGGAGATAAATGGGTTTGAAGTGTCGCCTGAGGTAACTTAAGAAAATACTTTAGATGCTAGTCACGGCAATTAGCCCTAGTTTTATAATTAGCTTAAAATCAGCAACTATTGAAAACACTTACGACATATTGGTTTCTACAAGATTTTAATCTATTTAAAAAATTAGGGATGTCTGCAATGATGGAAATGTGCGATTTGTTAGAGATGGAAAATATTGATAAGGGGCAAACCATACAAATTGGTACCCGCAATAAGAAGTGTGTTTTCTTTTTAAAAAAAGGCGCAGTTAAAATCATGGATGCCTCTAGTAATACCACAAAGTACATCGTTAAAAATGGTAATATTTTTGGAGAACTTTCATTATTTAATTTGGAAGCGGCTTCAAATGAAGTGGCGCAAACGCTTGAGGATTCTATCATTTGCTATATAGAATCTGATACAATGGAAAGACTTGTAGAGAAGCATAGTTCATTAAAAAATAGAATTCTTAAGATTTATGGATTACGAATTCAAAAATTAGAGAATAGGCTAGAGAATCTTTTATTTAAAGACAGTAAAACAAGGATAGAAGATTTTATCCAATCATACATCGAAGAATTTGGAGTAGTTAAGGAGCATAAAATTGAAGCTAAAAACCTGCTATCTCATAAAGATATTGCAAACTTGACCAATACCTCACGACAAACAGTAAACAATGTGTTAAGCACTTTGCGTAAGGACGAAAAAATATTTTATGATTCAAAATACATTTCGATAATAAACAAAAAACAATTGAAAGCTAAACAAGCTACTATAGCAACCAACTAGACCATACCATTTATGAATACCAATACGACCATTAAAATCTTAGGATACCTAGGGTTATTAGGAGCCCTATTCGTAGGGATAGGAGAGTACCTACTACATTATTCTCCCAATATTTTAGGACATGCAAAAGACTACGAATTTTTTACGTTTGTAAGCCTAGAGCACATGACGCTTGGCCATTTTTTAGCAGTCATAGGACTTCCATTCTATTTTGCAGGTTATATTCATATTTATTTAATGTTAAGGTCTGGTAGTGAAACACTCGCTAGACTTACGCTTGGCTTAGGTTTTATTGCCTTTGCAGTAGGTGGTATTTGGATTGGTTCCAGAGCAACAATAGGGAATATTGTGCACTTAAAAGAGGCTATAGATCCAGAAGTTTATAAAAACCTAGTAGCGCATTATACCAATCATGCAGAGATATTGGTACAGGCATTACGCGTAGTAATCGCCCTATTATCCATCACTTTTGTGAGTGCTATTTTAAAAGGAGGCTCCTACTATAAAAAATGGATGGCATTTTTTAATCCGATAACAATTTTAATAGCCATAGCGCTTAGTGGTCTAGCAATACCCTCTATTGGGCAGCATACCTTACCTATTTTAATGAATATCACTCATTTCATACTTTTTAGCCTATCCATATATCAACTAAACAATTTTATAAAACCATTACATCATGATTAAAAAGATTTTAAAAGTACTAGGCATCGCTTTAGTATTAATGATAGGGATCGTCCTTTTTCGTTTCTGGAAAGATTCCGTTTCTGACAAGTACGATGTTAGTATTGCCACAGAGAAGATTCCAAAATTTACGAGTATTCCTCTAGATTTCACCCATAAATATAGGGGTGATAAATCGTTGCCTATAGCACCATCTGCACTTATTGATATTGATAATGATAATATTGATGAAGTATTCTTTGGTGGCGGAATGGATCAAGAAGATGCTATCTATGCCTTTAGAGATCATGCATTTGTTTTAATTTCTGAAGAAGTTGGTTTGGCTAAAAAAGGAAATACAATGACCACCTTAGGAGCTGTATCTGCCGATATGGATAATAACGGATTTTCAGATTTAGTACTAGGTCGTGAAGACGGTCTGTATATTTATTATAATACAGACGGTGTTTTTACCATTCAGAAGATTGAAACGCCCATCAATAAAAAATCTACACCTGCTGGGATTACAGTAGGCGATATAGATAAAGATGGCGATTTAGATATTTTCCTGTCTACCTACCTTAAAAAAGAATTAATGGAAGGCCAGAATATTTTTGAACGTTATGACTATGGTGCTACGAGTGAGTTATTATTAAACAATGGAGATAATACATTTGTTAGCATCACCAAGCAAGCAGGATTAGAATATATACACAATACATTTCAAGGTGTTTTTGTAGACATTGATAATGATTCTTGGTTAGACTTGGTGGTAGTACATGATACCGGAGAGGCTAGAACATATAAGAATAATGGAGATTTAACCTTCACCATGAAAGAGAACCCTTTAACAAAGAAATTTGCTTACCCTATGGGCTTGGCTGTCGGGGATTATAATAATGATGGTCTTGTAGATTTTATGTTTTCAAATGTAGGTACTACCGCACCAGATTTTATGGCGAGTGGTGATATTAAAAATAAAGAGTTATACACAGATAAGTGGATTCTTTTTAAAAATGAAGGTAATTTTAAGTTTACAGATGCTGCAGAGGATGCCAAAATTGCTGATTATGAATTTTCATGGGGATGCACTTTTGCAGATATGAATAATGACGGACTTCAAGATTTAATTGTAGCAGAAAATTATGTTGATTTTCCATTTAGTAAACTGTTTAAACTACCAGGAAGATTTTTAGTGCAGAAAGAAGATCACACTTTTGTGCCTACCGAAAAGGAAAGTGGTGTTGAAAATCCTTTTTACGGGATAACCGCTTTGGTAAGTGATTTTAATAAGGATGGGTATCTAGATTTAATTTGGACCAATATAGATGGACCAGCTTTTGCGTATCTTAACGAAGGTGGGTCAAATAATCATATTCAAATTAATTTAGTAGAAAATGCAGCAACTATGGGGGCAAAAGTCACTGTAGAAACGCCAACGAAAAAACTAACAGATTGGTTGGTTACTGGAGAAGGTCTTGCTAGTGATCAAACTGCCTTATTAAATTTTGGATTAGGAGATGAAACTACGGTGAATAAAATTACAATCCAATATTCCAATGGTAAGGTAGAAGAGCTTCTGAATCCTAAGGTAAATACCGTTGTAGATGTTCAAAAAGAAAAATTGTTAGCAATGAAACTGATGTTAAAAGACACTATAAATCAATAGTATGAAAAATATTTTAAAATCAGTTTTCAATAAAAGACCAGATGTTTTTGATGCCATCCCTGAATCAGTATGTCCTAATTGTTGGGGAGACCAAGAATATGGGAATGTTATTCGTGAAAAGTATAAGGACATTCAAATAGAAGTCAATAATAAAGAACGTAAACATGCTTTTATTCAAGATTTTATCGTCACAAATTTAAGTGGTATACGATTAAAAAGTACGGTTAATGGATTAGAGTGCCCAACCTGTCAATTGCGTAATGAAGATTAATAGTTATAGCCTAATTCTATCGTTACTTATTATTGGAACTATAGGAGTCGGAGGGCTTGTTCTAGAAGAATTGCTAACAGGAAATGGCTGCCCTAAAATAGGAATGGTACCAGCATGTATTATTGTCTTGTTTTGTTTTTTAGTTCCACTTGTAGCGCATTTAAAAAAGAAATGGAATGTGTTGTATTTCCTTTTTACAGGCTTAGCTTTTGTAATTGCAATAATCGCTTCGGTGATGCAATATTTAGGACATAGTGAGTGTCCTAAAACAGATGGGGGTATCCCTATGTGTTATTTGTCTTTTGCAATTTTTTCACTTTTAATTACGCTTAAAATTATTCAGCTTAAAAAATATTAAATTAACAACCAACGGTTCAAAAATGAAAACTTTTAAAATACGCAACCTTTTGTTATCGCTAACTGCGATACTAAGTTCCAGTTTAGTTTTTTCACAAGAAATTGAAAAAACTATTTACATGACAGGGAACACTTCAGATGTAACAAATACACAGGTCCTTACTCAAATAGCGCTAGCGGCAAAAGCTGCAGAAAACCCTATGCTTCTTTTATTGGGTAACGAAGCTCCTAAAGAAAATTATGAAGCCTCACTTAACGAGCAACTCTTAGTCATAAATGATTTTAAGAAAGAAGCCATATTTATTGGTGGTAGTCAAGAATGGTCAAAAGAAGGCTACAAGCGTTTAAAGGATATTGAAAAGCATATCAATAAAAATAGTAAAGCTAAATTTTATCCTGATAATGATGAGCCTATAGATGCTTATGACATTTCTGAAAATGTGGTTTTAATTACTGTAGATTCTCAATGGTATTTAGAAGATTGGAATCAGAATGTATATATCAATGAAGACGCTGAAATTAAGAATAGAAATTTATTCTTTTTAGAATTCGAAAACAGAATTAAAAAAGCACAAGGGAAAATTATTCTTATAGCGATGCACCATCCTATAGAAACCAATACAAGACAAGGCTTATGGGCGAATATAGGTGGTTTTGATGTTAATGATTTTCAGAACGCGCAATATAGAAGTTTAAGACAAAGGCTTAAAACTATAGCTAGAGGAGCAGATGATGTTATTTTTCTTTCTGGCCATGGTAAAAATCTACAATACCTTAATGCTGCAGTTCCTCAAATTATTAGTGGAGCGGCGGGAGATTTAGAAGCAGTAAAAAAAGAAGATAATGGGCAGTTTGCACTAGCAAAAAATGGGTATGCACGTTTAGATATTGGAGTGAACGGAAAAGTTGTCGTACACTTTTTTACACTTGAAAACGGAGTTTCAAAACAAGTTTTTACATCAACTATATTAAAAGGTGGTTTGGAAGAAGAGACGGAGGCATACGCAACCAAAAGTAATTTTCCTTCTAAAAAATCTGCTGCAGTGTATACCAAGGAAGAAACAACTAAGAGTGGTGTGTATAAGGCACTTTGGGGAGATCATTATAGAGAATACTACGGGAAAGAAGTGCATGTTCCTGTGGTTCTTTTAGATACGTTAAAAGGTGGATTAACACCTGTGAAACGTGGAGGTGGACAACAATCAAAATCACTTAGATTAGAAGATAAAAACGGACAACAGTTTGTAATGCGGGCTTTAAAAAAGAGTACCACTAAATTTTTACAAGCCAATGCTTTTCAAGACACTTATATTGGTGATGCTTTAGATGGTACCGTTGTAGATAAATTTCTTTCAGATTTCTATACCACTTCGCATCCATATACTCCTTTTGCTATTGGGGGCTTATCAGATGCTGTAGGGGTTTTTCATACCAACCCAGAGATTTATTACATTCCTAAGCAAAAAGCCTTAGTAGAGTTTAATGATGATTTTGGTGATGAATTGTATATGATAGAAGAGCATGTAGGAGATACCCAATTAGCGTCAGAATCTTTTGGTACACCCGTTAAAATTTTAAGCACTGCTGATGTCTTACAAGAGATTAATAAATCTGGTAAATCTGTTGTAGATGAACCTTCTTATATTAAAGCCCGTCTTTTTGATATGCTTTTAGGAGATTGGGACAGACATGAAGATCAATGGCGTTGGGCACTTTTTAAAAATGAAGATGGTACAGAATACTGTAAGCCTATTCCAAGAGATCGGGATCAAGCTTTTTCAAAGTATGACGGTGCGCTTATCAGTTTTTTAACTAGAGCCATACCAGGTTTGCGTAAAATGCAAACCTATGATGATGATTTAAGAAGCGTAAAATGGTTTGCGTCATCTCCTTACCATTTAGATCTAACATTGATCAATGCTTCTGGTTGGGAAGAGTGGGAAAAACAGGCAAAAGCAATTCAAGAAGGACTTTCTGATGCTGATATAGAAAAGGCTTTTGAAAATATCCCTGCAGAAATTAAAGGGGCTACAATAGAAGATATTAAAGAGAAGCTAAAAGGAAGACGTGAAAATCTTCTAAAAATCGCCAATGCATATTATTTGTATTTAAATAAATTTGAGGTAGTCACTGGAACACAAAAATCAGACGATTTTAAAATTACGAGGCTTCCAAATGGTCAAACAAACATAAGAATAGACCGTAAAGATTTAGGAATTCTAAACCGTACCTTTTCCAGAGATGTTACCAAAGAAATATGGATATATGGCCTTGATGGTAGTGACACATTTGTCGTAGAAGGCGAAGGAGATCACCTTGTGAATATAAAAATAATTGGAGGTAAGAAGAATGATACCTATGACTTTAAAAACACCAAGAAAGTAAAAATATACGATTATAAGAGTAAAGAAAATACCATTGTCAATAAAAAATCTAAAAAATGGCTTGTAGATGATTATAGCATTAACAATTATGATCACAAGAAAGTAAAATATAGTTTTGATCAACTCTTGCCTATAATTGCGGTTAATCCAGATGATGGTCTCAAGGTGGGTGTACTTAGTAATCATGCTTATTATGGTTTGCAAAGAAATCCATTTACCTATAAGCACAGTATTAATGCCGCTTATTATACAAGTACATCGGGTTTTGATGTTTCGTATAAAGGAGAGTTTTCTAATATTTTCAAGCATTGGAATTTTGGAATAGAGGGCTTGTATACGAGTCCAAATTTTGCTGAAAATTTCTTTGGGTTTGGTAATGAAACGGAATATGATAAAGATGATAATGATTTAGATTTTAATAGAGTTAGAATACGGAAGTGGAATGCAGCTGTCTCTTTAAATTGGAGAGGTGCAAACGGAGGATTCTTTCAGTTTAAACCACTTGTAGAATCATTTGATGTTGAAAATACAGAAGACCGCTTTGTAGCAAACCTTCCAGAAGGCAATACAATTTTTGAGCATCAGATTTATGGCGGAGCTGAAGCTACCTACAGTTATGAGAATAAGGATAGCGCCGCTTTTCCTACCTTAGGATTAAATATGGGCTTAACAGCAGGGTACAAAACAAATATTGATGATACCACAGCAGAAAATAGTTTTGGATACCTACAACCAGAATTAGCAATAAACCATAAGCTTACAAAAAGTGGTAGTTTAGTATTGGCTACTAAATTAGGCGGTGAAGTTATTCTTGGCGATGATTTTGAATTTTATCATGGTGCTACAATAGGAGGAAACAATAGCCTTAGAGGGTTTAGAAATGAACGCTTTACAGGGAAACAATCTTTTTATCAGAATACGGATGTAAGAATACCCTTAGGAGGTCTAAAAACAAGTGTCATTCCTATTCGTTTTGGCGTAACAGGAAGTTTTGATTATGGTCGTGTTTGGACAACTGATGATAACTCTAACGTTTGGCATAACTCTGTTGGAGGGTCATTATGGGTCGTTGGAGCAGAAGCTTTAACAGCTAATCTTGGCTATTTTAATAGTACAGATGGAGGTAGAATTGTCTTTGTACTCGGATTCTCATTTTAATACTAAAAACCAATATACCTATGAAAAAACCAATTGTTATTGCGCAAGTAAAATCATTAGAAAACAAAAAACCGGCTCACGCCTTAATCAATGGTCTTGATTTGGTCATTGTTAAGTTTGATGATGTGATATCGGTACTATACGGAAGGTGCTTGCATCGAGGGGCATTAATGTCTGATGGGCACATGGATGGTCATAACCTTATCTGTGGGGTTCATGGTTGGGATTATCGGTATGATACTGGTGTTTCTGAATATAATAATAACGAAGTGCTGCATAAGTTTACAACAAAAGTTGAAAACGGAGAGCTCTTCGTAGATGAGGTAGAAATTGATGCCTATTTAGAAAAGCACGCACAACCTTTTAATCGGGATGAATATTTAGGGGCTTACGCAGATACGCACCCTGAAGAAACAGAACCTTATACAGGGTATATAAAAGAATTGGCTAAAAACGGATTAAAAAATCTTGGCCATCATGGTTTCTCTGCGTCTATGGGGGTAGATAGAAATACACTTCCAAAATGGAGTGATATTCAGTTTTTACCGGCACAATTAGCGAGTCGCCCTTTGTTAGATGAAGAAGATGTGGCTACTAAGGTGGTTATTGGTCCTAATGCCAAAAAACCATTGAGCTTAGATATTCCTTTGTTTGTTAGTGATATGAGTTTTGGTGCCTTATCAAGAGAAGCAAAAATTGCATTATCAAAAGGAGCAGAACTTGCAGGTACGGGTATTTGCTCAGGAGAAGGGGGAATGCTTCCTAAAGAACAAGAAAATAATAGCAAATATTTTTATGAGCTTGCCTCTGCACAGTTTGGTTTTTCTTGGGATAAATTAGATCATGTACAGGCGTTTCATTTCAAAGGCGGTCAAGGAGCAAAAACAGGTACTGGAGGTCATTTGCCAGGAAGTAAAGTAAGTAAAGAAATTGCTGAGGTAAGAGGTTTAAAAGAAGGTGAAACAGCAATATCACCAGCAACCTTTCCAGATTTTCATGGGGTAAAAGATTTTAAAGCCTTTGCAGATAAAGTAAGAGTGCGTACAGGCGGAATCCCAATAGGATTTAAAATAGCGGCAAGTCATATAGAAAAAGACATTCAGTTTGCACTAGATGTGGGAGTAGATTATATTATTCTTGATGGCCGTGGAGGAGGTACAGGCTCTGCTCCTACCATTTTACGAGACAATATAAATGTACCCACTATTGCGGCTTTAGCAAGAGCGCGTAAATATTTAGATAAAGTAAATGCTACAGGGGTAACCTTGATAATTACAGGTGGACTGCGAATTGCAGAAGATTATGGAAAAGCATTAATGTTGGGCGCAGATGCTGTTGCGGTTTCTAATGCTGCATTACAAGCTATTGGCTGTTTGGGAATGCGTGCTTGTGGAAGCAATAACTGCCCAGTAGGAATAGCCACTCAGAAAGAATCATTAAGAAGCCGATTAATTATTGATGCTTCGGCCAAGCAATTGCATAATTATTTTGATGCCACCAATAATCTAATCAAAGTAATTGCAAGAGCATGTGGTTATGATGACATCTCTAAATTTAATCAGGAAGACTTATCAACCTTTAATAGAGAAATGCACCATTTAACAGGGATACCGTATGCTGGTACTAATCTTTAAAATTTACTCATGACAAATCAAATTCATATTGCAGCCCAATACCTAGCAACAGCCGGGATTAATTTTTTAGATAAAAAGGCAGATGATAGCCATACCAACCTCGGATTCAATACAGAAAAAGGTTCTTTGGAAACATGGCCTTTAAATGATAATGGCTATAGAATATCGCTAGATTATCAGAATTTTTCACTCAGTTGGTTGCGCAATGAAGAGCAACTGGGGGTTATTTTCCTAGACGGTAAAACGCATAAAGAAATAGTTACATGGATACAGCATGTAACGGAAGTTTTAGAACGAAATACACCTTATAGTTATGCATTACATTATGACTTACCCTACGAAAAAATAACAGCTGATTTTACGTTTAAAAAGCCAGCACAAGAAGAACTTACTCGTTTGGTAAAGCTACGTACCATTGCTCAAAATTCTTTAGAAGCGATAGTCAAAGAGCTAAATTTAGACACTACCATTCGGGTTTGGCCGCATCACTTTGATAGTGGAGGTTTTATAACCTTGGATAAACCTGAAAATGTTAGTGTAGGTTTTGGTATGGCCATACCAGATACGCTAGTAGCTGATTTTTATTTGTACACTAGTGGATACAACGGGCATGATGGTATTAGTACAGAAGAATTTAAAAAATTATCTTTAGGAAATTGGAAAAATGAAGGTTTCAAAGGAGCTATAAACCCTATGAAAGGTTTAGAGGAAGAAAAAGCAATCGCATTTTTTAAAGAAACAATCTTAACGTATAAGGCATTATAATTTTGATAGAAAATCATTTTAAATCTGCGGAGGCATTATCACTAGCTTCTTTTAAGGAGATGGATTACCTAGCAGTTGCACAGTACAATTTGCCTATACCTTTAATGATGGAAAGTGCAGGTTTGCAATTAGCTAATTTGATTGCATTATCAGCTACTAAAGCCTCTGCTATTTTAATAGGAGTAGGTAATGGTAATAATGGTGGTGGCGGTTTAGTTGCCGCGCGTAGGTTGGCAGCTTGGGGTTTTAAAGTGTATTTAGATATCCCTGTTGCTATTACCAAAGACTTGCCTGCAGCGCAATTAGAGCGTGCACTGCTGTTTGGAGCGAAAAAAGAAGTAATAGCAACACCTGATATTTGGGTTGATGCCTATTTGGGTTTTTCGCAAAGACTCCCTTTAAGCGACGTATTTTTAAGTAGAATGCAAGCAGCCAATAGTTCTAATGCTTTTAAAATTTCATTAGATATTCCTATGGGGATTTCAGAGGATAGTACACAACCAATGTTCCAGGCTCATCAAGTGCTTACCTTGGCGGCTCCTAAGCAAATTCTTAATGTACTTTCTCTTAAAACCGAAATTTTTATTGCAGATATAGGCATACCTTATGGTATCTATGAGAAGTTTAATATTCCTATGCCTTCTTTTTTTAAATCATAAAATAGCTAACTTTAATCCGTATGGAGCCAAAAGATAAAAAAACACAAAAAGCAGAAAGTAAATATTTAATGGAAGAATTAAATATTGATATGGATGGCTTAAAGGCATTAAAAAAGAAATTGGCTAAGGTAGAACCAAGGTCAGAACGTGGTGCGGAAACCTTATTTCGCTTAGTTTCTAAAAATCAATATACGCTTAACACGATGATTGATCGGAAATCAAACATATTGATTTCTATAAATGCCCTTATCCTATCTATAATTTTAGGTACCGTCTATGGGCAACTAGATAAAGACCCTCATTTAATATATCCTGTGGTAATGATGTTGCTTACCAACATCATATCCATAGCGTTTGCAATATTTGCTACGAGGCCAGAATTAAAACATGGGGAGAAGCATACGAACAACTTATTGTTTTATGGGAATTTCAATACTATGAATGAAGAAGAGTATGTAACGCAGATGACCAGTTTAATGTACAAAGGAGATGAGTTGTATGAAACTATAGCAAAAGATACTTATCACTTAGGTAAAACAATAGACCAAAAATTTAGACTCCTTCGTAAATCGTTTCATGTTTTTTTAATCGGAATTATTCTTTCGGTGATAGCGTTCATTCTTTGTCATTTATTATTCGGAACAATGGTCTAATACCAGGATTTTTTTGAATTTTATATATTTTTTTCTAAACGGAAAATTAATAGATACCCAAACTTTTACGCGTTAGTTTACTGGTAATTAGTACCTAGCGTTTTATAATACAACCCAAGGAACATCTGTTTCCTTGGGTTTTTTAGTTTAGGTTGAAAAAAATTGGATTTTTTTCAGGAGTTTTAAGTAGATGGTTGTTTTATTTATATAAGCAATGAAAAAGAAAAGATGATGACTATACATGAACAAACCTACGGAGTAAAGACAAATGGAATAGAAGAGATTAATGCAATCTTCGCTAACTGTAATAAATTTATTATTGGTATTGGAGTAGTTGCAATTATTCAATTTTCAATTCTATATATGGTACTATAATCTTTGTCATTTATAAACAAGCTGTATTTAGTTTCCCCCAACTTTATGCAGCTCCTATAGATTACAAAGTAATAGTGTTATGTTTTGCAAATGAAAATCTTTGGTGTTATAGCCCCAGATTGCAGTACCAAGATTGACATTTATTTTTTAGTAATAACATTGAACAGCGGACATTATGGATTTACATGAACGAATTTCTGCTCTAAAGATTACTCAAAATGAAGAAATGAAAACTATACTAGCTAAGTATAAAAAGTTTCTAATTGGACTAGGTATTTTTATTCTAATCCAATTCTTAATCGTACTTATGATATTATAAAAATTGACAACTAACTATTGGGCTACACCGCAATTGTTCCCCCCACAATGTGTAGCCTAATATTTTTATTTAAAAAATTAGCTTTACGGTGGCATTGGGAGTGAGACCAAGAGAGCTCTGATCTACCTTTTGTATATTTTCAGAGGCATCTAGTCTATAGTAAGAAGTCATAGAGTTATCTCTATTTAATATATTCCATAACGCAACGCCAACTTCTAACTTGGTTTTTTTAAGCCAATTAATTTGGTACCTGCCAGACACATCTAAACGTAAATAAGCACTTTGTTTACTGCTATTTGCTTCACCATAATTAATATCACCATTTTCTACTTCATTCCCTATAATAGGTCTAGTAAAAGGTTTTCCTGTTCGCCAATTTAATCCTGTTGCTAATAATAGGTTTTTTATTGTATAATTAGAACCTGCGGTAATGGTGTTTGTGATGTCAAAATTACTCGGAAAGCTTTCCTCTTGTAAAGTCTCAAAAGTATAGTCACTTCTAAGATAAGAGTAACTTATCCAGCTACTAGAGTTTTTTAATTGCTTTCTAAGCAATACATCCAGCCCGCTAGCATCATAATTTCCGCGTTCTCTAGAAAATTCATAAGCATCTTTAAAACCTTGACTTTGTGTGGTTATGCCCTGTACTTCTTTATAAAATGGCACCACATTAACCAACCATCCTTTTTGATTATGGCTTAGGCCCAAAGACACTTGCTTGCTTCTAATAATAGGAATGGTACTGTCATTAGATAATTGCCAACGTCTTTTTTCGATTCCTAAAAAATCGTTTTGAAAATTAATAATCTGAGAAGTGTTTTGGTGTTTATACTCTCCTAAAATTTCAACATTAAAAGTGCTCCAAAAATCATGATTGAAACTTATTCTTGGCTCCCAAAGTGTTTTTTCAAATTTGGTAATGTAATTGTATCTAAGTCCTAAATTAAAGTGGGTTTCCTTGTTTTTTGTTGATGCATTCAAGGCGCTGAATGCACCATGAGCTCTTAGTACTTCTGCTTCTAGCAATACATATCTAGGATCATCTACGTCATCTAAATTAGAAACTTTGGTTTCTACAAAATCATATCCATTGGTAAGTGATAGTTGAGGAGACAGTTTTGTTCGGGTTACTAGTTTTGTTCCAGTTTCAGAAACAATGTTTTTCTGAAGAAACCGTTGATTTTCTTGAATGTTTACGTTCGTGCCTTTTAACTGGTAATCGGTCTCATAGGCGCTCACTTCAGTTTTAAAAGTATCCGTCCAATTTCTGTGGTATTGTATGCCGCCAGCGATACTACTTTGCTTAAGATTACTCTGTTGTATTTCTTGAGCCCCAAATGAATTTTCGGTCTCATTAAACCTGACATTATTGGCCGTGTGTATGAAGTTAAATTGCAATCGGTCTTTATTAGAAGGAGTAACTAATAATCGAAAGGAAGTGTCGTAAAAATTAAATCCAATATCAGAATTGGTTCTAACAGAAGCTTCATTTTCTATTTCTGTATCTTGAGAAATACGTTTGTAGTATTTAGAATAGGTAGGGGTTTCTACAAGATCACTGATAGATTTTCTTGCGGCAATTTGCAAAGATGCATTTTTTCCTAATGGGGTATCAATGTAGCCATTAACATCTAAAAGGTTAGCAGCGATACTTCCCTTAAATTTTTGGTTGATGTACTTGTCAGTACCCATAGAAATGGTTCCAGAAACACCATCGGTATCTGATGCATTGCTGCCATTTTTTCGAAGTTCTACTTTTTGGGTTATGTTGGGATTATACATAGAGATTAGTCCAAAGAAATGACCAGATTGGTACATTTTAATACCATCCCAAGTAATTAAATTTTGATCATTACTGCCTCCACGTATATTTATATTAGATACCGTTTCATCAATACTTTGTACGCCAGGTAAGGCTTGTACCGCCTGTAATACGTCATTATCGATAAGGCCAGGTAGTATTGAAAATTTATTAAAATCTATTTGAAAGGTACCATTGTCTAATTTATCTACACCTCTAATTAAATAATCATAGACCACAATTTCTACCAGCTGCTCGTGGTTGGTAATTAAGTAGATGTTCTCACAGGTACTACTTTTACTAAAATACCGTACTTGTCTTTGTAGAATTTTATGTCCAAAATGTCTAATAAAGATGATGTCATCATCAGAATTGACTTCTATTTCAAAATACCCCGCTTCATTGGTGAGTGTTCCAGCACTTCCATTTTGAATGGTCACATAGGGTAGTAATTCTCCAGAGTCTTTATCGGTGATATAGCCACAGAGTTTCCGCTTCTTTTTTCTAATAGAGATGATTTTTTTGGAAACAAAAACAAAATTTAAATTAGATGATTGTCTTAAATCTGCTATGGTCTCTTTTAAAGATAATGAGGTGTCAATGGCGTTAACGGCTACGTTCTCTATAAGAGAAGATGCGTAATTAAATTGTACATCATAGTGAGATTCTATGGTGCTTAGTATACTATCAAGAGGTAGTGCCGTATTTGTTTCTTGAGCATATGTAGGTATACTATTGAAAAATAGCAGGATTATTCCTAGATAAAGAAAAGACTTCTTACTCACTAATAAGCAAACGTACTTTGTTTTGCTTTAGTATTTCATACGTTAATCCTAATGGCTCAGCTATAGCCATAAGTGCGTCTTCCAAATTATTATGCACAAAACCTCCTGTAAATAATTGTTCGGTGTCTATATCTTGAGATGTTATTTGAATACCATATTGTCTTTCCAGTTCTGCAAGCACTTCATATACAGGAATGCGCTCAAACTGGCTCATATTGTCTACCCATTGCGGACTAGGCACCGTATGTTTACTTGTTTTAATCGTCTTGTTAATTTCAAGAAATTTATCTCCTACTTTCAATATCTCTGTACCCGTTTCTGTAACTACACGCACGGTACCTTCATAGCAGGTGACTTCAAAAATGCCAGCTCTTTGTTTTACATTAAACTCTGTACCTAATACAGAAACGGTTCCTGAAGGGGTAATAACATCAAATTTAGATCCTTTAGCAACATCAAAAAATGCTTCTCCATTTAATTCAATTTCTCTTTTATCATCCCATTCATTCGCATTGTATTTTACTTCGGAGCTTGCATTTAATACTACTCTTGAAGAATCTGGTAATTCAATAGTTGTTTTTTGCGCAACACTTGTTTCAATATCAGTAAGGGTAGTATAAAAGAAACTATAGTAAATACCAAATAGGATTACAACGGCACTGGCAATTTTAAGCATAGGCGTAAACCATTGCAGTTTTTTAACGGGAGTTTTGTCTTCTTCCATACGAGCTTTAAAAGTCTCGAAATCTGGCATTTTAGAAAAGTTTGAAGCCTTGAAAACAGTAGCATCCTCGATAATTTTCGTATAGAAAGGCGCTTCGTCTAAGGTAGCGAAAACATTGTTTTCTTCTTCCGTTAGTTCGTCTGCCAACCATTTCTGTATTAATTTGTTGTTATCCATGAGATCTACTCGTTTATTATAAAACAACTAAGAAGCTAAAACTCCTGACTATTTTATCTTAAAATTTTCTAATTCTTTTTTTAATTGATCAAAAGCCGAGTATATACGGTATTCTACAACCTTTCTTGTTACTCCTAAGAGTTGTGCAATTTCTTCATGCTTTTTACCTTCTACCTTATTAAGCATAAAAGCGGTACGTTGGTCTTCGGATAATTTAGCCAACGCATTTTGGTATTTTTTATAGTATTCATCTTGCTCAAGAAGAAATTCCGGAGTTTCGTTCGTGTAGTCCTTAGGAGCATCATTCTGATATTTTAGTACTACTTTTTGATGTTTGTATTCATTCAGCATTAAATTATTAGCAACAGTATATAAAAAAGATTTAGCCTTCTCTAGGGTTACTTTTTTGCAATTTTCCCATAATTTTATAAACGCTTCTTGCGCTTTATCACCAGGATTTAAATTTTCTCCATACTTGTAATATAAAAAATCATGTAAACTTTGGGAATATTTATTATAGATATTGGCGTATAATGTTTCATTGCAAATATCTGCGTGGAGGTCTTTTTTCAATACGATATTTTTTATTTCAAAAATTTCAAAAAACTTTTTTCTAAAATTTTCAGGAGTTTTTAACGTTGAGTTGTTATAGTAGTACACAAAACACATTAATTTATCCTAACCATGAAAAACAGTAACGTATTAATAGGTTTTTTATTACTTTTTCTAAGTCTTATAAACACTTCTTGTAGAAAAGAAGAGTCAGTTTTTGAGGGGGATACACCACAAGATAGACTGGTTGTTGGTTCTAATGCCTATACACTACTAACACGAACAGCCTTACATGATGGTTCTTATGATAATATTTTAGACCAAGCAAGTTGCATTTCTATGAAACTTCCAGTAGATGTTATGGTTAACGGTGTAGCTATAGAAGTATTGAGTATTGAAGATTTGGATCTCATCAATGATGTTTTCAGTTTAGATGCGGATGATGACGATGTCTTAGAAATAGTTTACCCAGCCACGGTAGTTTTTGCAGATTATTCAGAAGCTATCGTTTCAAATACAGCCGAGCTTGAAGTTTACAGGAATGCTTGTGGAGATGAGAATAGTATTGATGATGATATTGAATGTATTGATATAAAATATCCAATAGGTATTTCTTTGTTTAATACCATTACAGAAGTTCTAAGTGCTAATACGGTAAAGAATGATCATGAGTTGCTAGATTTTTTAGATGATTTGACAGATAATCATGTAGTGAATATAGATTTTCCGATACAGGTCTTATTAAAAGATGGCTCAGAATTAGATGTCAACACTATGGAGCAATTAGAAGCTATTATTGAGAGTTCTAAAGATAGCTGTGATGAAGAAGATAATAATATGGAGGATTCAGAATGTGATGATTGTTCTGAGGAGGAGGTTTCCACCATTTGGTCTACTTGTGATGCTTGGGAGATAGACAAGCTATACATTTTTGGAATCAGTAAGAAAGACGATTATGAAGGTTTTTCATTCAATTTTAAAGCAGATGGAAGTGTTGAGGTCAGTACTTCTACATCAGAAACTTATACGGGTACTTGGGCTACCACCAAACTGACACTTTTTACTTACTTAGAAATTACGCTTCCGGAGTTATCAGATATTAATGGTACCTGGACGATTATAGATCTTGCTATCTTTTACAACGATGAGGCTAGAAGTAAAATAGAACTCCTAAGTGGCTTAAGAAGTCTTAGATTCAAAGAGGAGTGTATTCCTACTGGCGAGAGCGAGAATAATAACCGGGATGATGGTGATGATGATGATGATGATGATGATGATTAGCACCGCTACTATTACAAACGATAGCTGAAGATGTTTCAATACCACGCTTCAGTAAAGTAAAAGCTCCATAATTAGATTATGGAGCTTTCGGTGTAAAAAAACTAGTAAAAAAACTAAACTTAGTATCCGTTATTCTGTGTAAATTCTTTGGTTACATCCATTGTTTCCTGTGGGATTGGAAAAATTCTTCGATAAGGTTCTGTTGCTGGTTTAGCAGTGTAAGCCGCATCAAAAGTACCAAAACGTACCATTTGAGGTCTTCGTTGTAACTCCCAATACAACTCAAATCCTATTTCTTTATAGAGTTGCGCTTCGTCTAAAGTCGTTAATATTTCGCCAGGAGCATTGCTAAATAGCGCTTCTCTAGTTCTGCTTGTTCTGAGCATATTTAAATCTACTAATGCCGCTCCCGTTTGTCCGTTTCTAAAATAGGCTTCTGCGCGCATAGCATACATTCCCCCTAAGCGATATAGTGGAATATCAACCTTACTATTTCCATTTCCGTTTTCAGGATCGTATTCAAACTTAAAAATACGGACTCCTCTATTAATTTGGTCTTGTGCAAAAACTGCTTGAGCAGGGTTATCAAAGTTTAGTTCCGGAGTAAAATCCATAGGCGTAGCAGTACTTTTTTCCATGACTAAAGGAGATACCGCAATTCTTCCGTCGTCAGTCATAATAAAGCCTCCATTACCATCTAAAATAGGTCCGTATTGAGGTCCGTTTAAGAAACCGCTATTAAAATGAAACCATGCGTTGCTTTCTGAATCAGGAACAAAATCTTCTGCAGGTACACTTACATCTGTTCCATCATTCATAAACCAAGTACCATCACGGTATTGATATTTTCTAGAAAAGCGAGGATCACTTTCATTACCGCTCCAAGTAGCAAAAAACTCTGGAGTAGTACAGGCCGCATTGGTTCCTCTATTTGCCGGAGAAGGTCTTTGATTTCGGGCTACAGAAACATACCCAAAATCATTATCTCCAGAACGCACTGCTTCAATTTCTTGAACAACAGCAAAAATCATTTCAGTACTTGAGCCATTATTAATGGAGAAGTTGGAAAAGTAATTATTTTCCAAAGCAAATTTTCCAGAATTGATTAATAAAGAAGTATACTTAATTACTTGCTCCATATCATTACTGCCAGCAGTTAATGATGCTTCCGTAAAATTAAAAGAAGAGCCGCTATTGTAGCGGTCTTTAAACACCGATCTATTCAAATACATGGTAGCTAGTAAACCGTAAGCAGCCTCTTTAGTAAAACGGCCATTATAAGTAGCTTGTTCTCCTAAAGCAGCTAAATCTGGAATAATCGCTTCTACTTCAAGAATCAAATCATCAATAGCATCTTCTGCTTGTAGAATTTGAATCGTTTGGTCTTCTGCATACGGATCTCTGTAAGGTGCTTGCCCATAAAGATCTAAGGTGGTGTATGTGTAAAATGCTAATAAACCTCGAGCTTCGGCTAAAAATAAATCTTTAGTACTCGCATCTGAATTATAAATGCTTTCAACGGCGGTTAAAGAACGTGTTATTCCGTTGGTAAGATAATTCCAGTTGCCGGTGACAATACTGTTGTCTGGTGCCCATGTAAACTCATGCATAGACCTCCATTTACCACCATCTCCCCAGTCACTACCTCGTGTGGGCAGCATAGCAATGTCTGTGGTGTATTCTTGTAGTGCAAAAACACCACCATGATCTACGAATGTCTTATCACCCAACCTGTCATAGGCCGATGCTAGTACACCTTCTGGATCTGCTGTTTGTTCTCCTAATTCCTCATCCAAAACCACTTCTTCTAAATCAGTACAACTGGTAAAGAGTAGGCTAAGCATAAGAAAGGTAATGCTATATATTGTTAATTTTTGTTGCGTTTTCATAGTCTATTATAATTTAAAAATTGCGCCTAAAATAAATGTTCGAGAACCAGGATAGCTAGAATAGTCAATTCCTAGTGATTGATTTCCACCACTAGATTTTGGACTATTGATTAATGGATCGTATCCAGAATAATTAGAAATAGTCAAAAGGTTTTGACCTGTAACATACAAGTTAATTCCCTCTAGCCAGTTTACATTTTTCAGCTGTAAGTTATACCCTAAACGAGCCGTATTTAGGCGTATAAAATCTGATTTTTCTAAATAGAACGTAGATAATTGAGGCGAGTTCGCTGGGTTTGCACCTGTTTCATAATAGGCCGTAGAAACATTCCTGTCAGATGCCAAATTATTAATGTTTAATGCGTTTAAGCCCGTGTTATTAATTAAATAACCACCTGCTTGACCAATTAAAGAGAACGAGAAATCAAAATTCTTATACTTCATTTGACTGTTAAAGCCGTAAGTAAATTTTGGTAAAGCACCTTCTATAATGATACGATCGTCTGCTGTAATATTACCGTCATTGTTCGTATCCTTAAAAACATCAAATCCGTCTTCATCAAAACCTGTATGCTCTAATAGATAAAAAGACCCAGCAGCATAACCACTTTTGTAGATGTTGGCTAAAACGCCAGATTGACCAGGCCCAGAAATAGAACCAGAAAGT
The DNA here is from genome assembly GCF_019278565.1 of Cellulophaga sp. HaHa_2_95. Next base: position 658,159 of record NZ_CP058988.1, read on the forward strand.
ATTTCAGATACAGGTAAGTTTTTAATTTCATTCGCCAAAGTAGCACCGTTAATATCTACATCCCAACTAAAATCTGAGTTAGAAACAAGGTTAGAACCTATCATAAATTCTAAGCCAGAGTTTACAATTTCACCATCTATATTTACCCAAATATTATCGGTTGGACTTAATACTTGAGATGGGATATTTAAAATGGCATCCGTAGTCGTTTTTTGGAAATAATCTAAGGAACCATATAATTTTCTATTCCATATGCTAAAGTCTATTCCAAGGTTATACTGTTCTACGACTTCCCATTTAAGATCAGGATTTGGAGTTCTTAATACGGATATCCCATTGATTAAGGCGTCACTACCATACAAGTAATACCCGTCTGCTCCAGAGAGTGCATAACTAGCTTGGGTTATTTTGTTTTGTACTTCTTGGTTTCCAGTTTGGCCCCAGCTTGCTCTTAGTTTAAGACTTTCTACAGGACTATCTCGTAAGAAATCTTCTTCAGAAATATTCCATCCTAGAGCAAATGAAGGAAAGTAACCATACTTGCTATTTTCGCCAAAACGGGTAGAACCATCGGCACGCATAGAAGCGGTTAATAAATACTTGCCATCAAAAGAGTAATTAAACCTGCCAAAGTAAGACTGTAGCTCATTCTCTTGCGCAAAGCCGTCTATATTGATCTGTGAATTATTTGAAGTAGGACTGTATGCTGGTTTAACGCCGTTGTCTTTCTCAGGTATATTGTCTAGGCTAAAACTAGTTCCGGAGCGTTCAAATTTTTGGTAAGAGAATCCGGCTAGCACTTCTAATTTGTGCTTTTCTCCAGCCAATAGGTTATAGGTTAAATAGTGCTCTAATAAAGTGCTCTTAGATTCTAAATTATTTTGAACATACATTCCTAATGGATTCAAATCCGTAAGGTTTGGATAAATTGTGGTATTACGTTCTGCAATAGAGCGGTCTACTCCATAGTTCAATTTATACTCCAAACCTTTAAAAAGGCGCAAAGAAGCTTCTATGTTTCCTAGAATACGAACTGTTCTGGTTTCGTCTTCATAAATGCTCAGCAAGTATGCTGGGTTATAGTGAGCATTCATATTAAAATTGGTATACTCCCCATTTTCATCAAATACAGGTCTTGTAGGGTTTGCCATTAATGTATGTATGATCAATTGCCCGTTAGAACCACCATCATCACTAGTAGGTACTCCGTTATCTACAGTTTCACTTGCGGTAAGGTTTACTTTTATTTTTAAACGCTCATCGTCTAAAAAATTCTCAGCAACATTTATTCTACCAGAGGTTCGGCTAAATTCACTATTATTTACAATACCCTCTTGGTCCATATTTCCTAAGGAGACATAGTAGTTTCCGCTTTCATTGGCTTTAGAGTAAGACAAAACATTACTTTTTGTAATAGCGGTTCTGTAAATCTCATTTTGCCAATCTGTGTTAGCACCATGGTCAAAAGCATCATCTGTAATGGCAGCTCTATAGTCATCCGCATTTAGAAGATCCATTTTATTAGCTACGGTAGACATTCCTAAATAAGTATCTAAGGTTAAAGAGGCTTTTCCAGTTCTTCCTTTTTTGGTAGTGATGATGACTACACCATTAGATCCTCTTGCGCCATAAATTGCAGCAGCAGAAGCATCCTTTAATACATTTATAGATTCAATATCACTTGTGTTTAAAAAATTTAAAGGGTTTTTGGCACTTGAAGAACCAAACCCAACATTGGATCCAGAAGGACTTACATCATCATTGGTTAAGGGCACACCGTCAATGACGAATAATGGACTACTACCACTACGAATAGAGCCTACACCACGAATACTTACATCAATTCCTGCTCCAGGTTCCCCACTTGTATTTACGACACGTACCCCAGCGACTTTACCTTGTAATAAGCCATCAGGAGAAGTGTTGATCCCTTGTCTAAAGCTAGATTCTTTTAATTGCGTAACAGCGCCAGTTACATCTGCTTTGGTTTGACTACCATAACCAACCACGACTACCTCATTGAGCTCTGCTGCATCTGGGATGAGCTGTGTTCTGACCGTGGTAGATGTCACGGTTACCTCTTCGGCTTTATATCCGATATAGGAAATTTTTAAAATACTTCCGATGCTCGTTGCTATTTGAAACTCTCCGTCAAAATTGGTAACCACCCCATTAGAAGTTCCTTTAACTTGTACACTTGCACCAGGCAATGGCGCATTGTTCTCATCTAAAACAATACCAGAGATAGTTTGCTGTGCTGCTATTTTTAAGGTTTTAGAAGCTATTTTCTTTAAGAGTATTATGTTGTTAGTAATACGATACGAGAAACCCGCCTTGGCGCCCAAATCTTTTAAAGCGGCTTCTAAAGAAGTATTGTTATAAGAAACCGTATACTTTTTGACATCTTTTAAAATGTCTTCCCCATAACTAAAGTTATAGGAAGATTGTGCGCTTACTTCGTTTAATAGTGTAATTAAATCAGCATTGGTATAGTTAACTGTTATTGTTTTTTGATTTTCTATAGTATCATTTGACCATCCTATCTGGATGAAAAATGAACTTAATACTAAAAAAAGTATTGGTTTTAATTTAAAAGGAATATTTTTAAAATACATTTATTTAAGTGTTAGTGAATAATGCTTGAACATTTGCCGCAATTGTTCGTAGCAATTGCGGTTTTTTTTAATTTCAATCCGTAGTAATTATTTCATTTTCATAGCGCAGATTTAAATTGGTTATATAATTTATTTGACTTATAATTTCTTCAACACTAGCCTTTTTACCGATGAATAGCGTAAGTTTTAGGTTGTTTGTTTTACTATTTTTGATTGTATTTTTTACGCCATATTTTAGCTGTAGAAAGTGCAATATCTCATGAAGTTTTATCGCATTCAGGGATAAATCTTGGTTGTACCAGTTAAGGGTCATAATACCTTTTAGCATTTCTTTCTTTAGCGTGTTACCACTGCTGTGTACTTCCTCTCCAGGAATCAAATTTTCAATACTCTTATTATAACGCACTTCAACTTTTCCTGTAACTACCGCTACACTACATTCTTCTTTCTCCATTCGTATGTGGAAAGAAGTACCCAGTACTTTAGTTTTTAATTCGCCTGATTGAATCACAAAAGGATGTTTTGGATCTTTAGAAATATCAAAAAATGCATTCCCTTTTAAAAGTGTTACATTTCGTTGTTCTCCATAGAACCTTTCAGGATATTCTAAACTTGAATTTGGAGCTAAATAGACCAGTGAACCGTCGTTTAAGACAATTGAATCTAATACGTTCGTTGTTGTGGCAACCAACATATTGGAAGAAGTAGTTCTGTATTGAAATACAATGATAAGAGAGGTGATGATGGCTATGGCCGCAGCATACTTTAAAAAAGTGAGGTTCGGGGTTTTTACAGGAGTAACGGTTATTCTAGATCTAATCTCATCTCTAATTTCATTTTTGTTTCCCATGGTCTCTTCATCCCATGAAACCGTATGGTATACTTTTCTTAAAAGTATAGAGAGTAATTGATCCTCCGAAGCATTCGTTTTTTTATAAATACTTTTCGAGAATAATTTTTTGAGAATAGATGTAGATTCTTGATGCATAAACTTGTTTTCTACTAGTAAGTACCAGAAAACAGCCATGCGTACTATCGCCAAATGTTACGATAAGTTTAAGCAAACATTAAGTAAAAAAGAAAATGATATTAGTCCTAAAAACAACCAACTCAACTGTGTCATTTCCACTCTAATTTGTCTTAAAGCAGATGATAATTGGTTTTTTACGGTTTGTTTCGAAAGTTGTAATTCTTCCGCAATCTGATCAATGTTCATTTCCTGCAGTTTGTTCATTAAGAGAATTTCCCTTCTTTTTTCAGGAAGCTTCTCTAATAATGGAGTTAGAAATTCAGCATAGTTAGATGTGGCATATTCAGGTGTCTCTTCCGTAAGTTTTTCAAGGGTTTCGTCTAATACAGAAGGGTTGTGCTTTTGTTGTCGATAAAATTTTAAAATATGATTTTTTACCGCTCTAAATAAAAAGTTTTCGATAGAAATGATGTTTATTTCTGCTCTGCGTTCCCATAAATTGGTAAAAACATCTTGGATTATGTTTTTTGATAGGTTGCTGTCCCCTGTCATTTTATAAGCGAAAACATATAGTTTTTCCCAATAATTAGAATATATTTTTTCAAATTCTTGGGTGGTTTTCATTTGTGTGAGATAAGATTTTATGGATACCGCAAAAGAAGAAAATCAATTTTCAATTTATTTTATGTGAATGTTATCATATGATTAAATCAATTTTTTATTGGTACACAAAATGACTTTTTTATAGTGTAGTTTACATAAGCTTAAACTAATGATTAAGCTTATATCACTACTAAATTTTTTAGAAAGCTTTTATTTTACAACTTGTCTTGTAACTTCATGAGCCAAGACTATTCTTAATTTATTCAACTAATTTAGTTATGTTCAAAGCTTTACAATTACTTCTTTTTATAGTGTTAAGCACTATTTCTTTACATTCTCAGGATAGAAAACTACACCAGACTCAAGTTATAGGTTCTCATAATAGCTATAAACAAGCCATACAGCCTAAATTATATTCCTATTTGGAGCGTAGAGATACTACGGGAGGTTTGCAAAACCTGGCATACACGCATATTCCTATTCCCGAACAATTAGACTTAGGCTTACGAAATTTAGAAATTGATGTACATGCAGACCCAGAAGGAGGAAGGTATGCACATCCTAAAGGGCTCTCTATAGTTTCGGGTGATGAGGTTTATGATGAAAAGCACAGCATGAATTCTCCAGGGTTTAAGGTTTTTCATATTATAGATATTGATTTTAGAACCTCATATTACACCTTAAAAGACTGTCTTATAGCATTGAGAGCCTGGTCTGACCGAAATCCGGAACACAGTACTGTATTTATTACCTTAGAGCCAAAAGATAGTGATCAGAGCATATTTGGTACACAGGCAGTGCCATTTACAGGTGCACTTTTTGATGCTTTAGATACGGAACTACGTACTTATTTAGGTGCGGATAAAATTATTATGCCAGATAATATCATAGGGGAATATAAAACTTTAGAAGCGGCAGTTCTTGCAGGGAATTGGCCAAGTATGGAACATGCTAGAGGAAAGTTTCTGTTTATCTTAGATGACAATCATAAAAAGAAAGAGCTGTATAAGAAGGGACATGCTAATTTAAAGGGTAGAGTGGCATTTGTCAATGAAAAAGAGGGTAGTCCTGAAGCTGCCGCCATGATTTTGAATGATCCTAAGGATTCTCGTATACCAGAACTAGTTAGAAAGGGGTACCTCATAAGAACTAGGGCAGATGCTGGAACAACACAGGCAAGAACCAATGACTACTCTAATTTTGAAGCAGCTAAAAACTCGGGCGCGCAAATTATTACTACAGACTATTATTTGCCAAGTACGCTATTTAGGTCTACCTATCAAGTACAATTTGATGATGCTACTTATGAAAGAGCTAATCCAATCAATGGTAACTACTAGGTATTTATCATAACAGTTTTGCTATTTTCTAACTGAATTTTAAACTAATTATAACAGTCAATTCTTGATTAGAAGATTCAAGTATTTTAACTTCACTAAAAAATCAAGGATATGAATTTAAAAGATAAAGTAGTTTATATAACAGGAGGATCAAAAGGTATTGGTTATGGTACTGCAAAAGTATTACTAGCAGCTGGTATGAAAGTAGCTATTAGTGGTAGAACTTTAGCATCTGTGGAAGATGCGGCGAAGAGTTTGGGAACTAATTCTAATGTCTTGGCTTTAGAGTCTGACGTTACAAAACATGTAGATGAAGAGAAAGCGGTAGCCACCATTCTTGCTAAATGGGGGCAATTAGATGTGGTCTTAGCAAATGCTGGAGTTGGTAATTTTGCCCCTGTAGATAAGATGACAGAGGAGGAGTGGCACCAAATGATTAATACTAATTTAAATGGTGTTTTTCATACGCTAAAAGCTTCTGTAGAGGCATTGAAAAAATCAGAAGGGTATTATATTACCTTGGCTAGTTTAGCAGGAACCAATTTTTTTGCCAATGGCGCAGGGTACAATGCCACTAAATTTGGAGTAGTGGGCTTTACACAAGCGGCCATGTTAGATTTAAGGCAATATGGCATTAAAGTTTCTACCATAATGCCTGGTTCTGTGGCTTCAGAATTTAACAATCATGTGCCCTCAAAAGATGATGCATGGAAAATTCAGCCAGAAGATATCGGAGAGCTTGTTTTAGATGTCTTAAAGATGAATCCTAGAACACTACCGAGTAAAATTGAGGTACGCCCTACACGTCCTGATTTAAAGTAATTTAAACTTCTTTTTCAAGGAAAGGTATTTCAGGGTTAAAAATTTCTTGAACTAAAGTATCTAGCACGCTTTTAAATTCTAAAAGCGTGCTTTTATGTATTTCCTCTGTTTTTGACTCAGAGAAGTATAAAGTTCCGCTGTTTAAATTCTTAAAAGATATAATACCTGCTTTTATGGTTTCTATCGGTTTCATGGTATCAATCATGATTGCATAACATAGCAATTGAAAAGCTTTACTTTTATCGTAATTCTCAATCACGTCATTCCAATCCGTGATTTTTACATTTCTAGCTTCTACTTTTCCGGTTTTGTAGTCGATGATTCTGGTGACCCCATCTACTTCGTCTACTCGATCTAACTTACCTTTCAATCGTATCTTATGTGGAATGCCTGGAATCTCTAATTCAACATTTAACATTTGCTCAAGAGAGACTATCTTAATTTTTTGGTGCTTAATTTCCTTTAATTCTAGTTTTATAAAGTTTTCAATATACCGTAGAATAACCGTGTACGCTATTAAGTTTTTACCTCTGGTAATATCTCCGTCTGCATAGGTCTTTGTAAAATTATGTTTTACAGTACCTTCTATCTTAGGTAATAATGCCTCTAAAGCTTCTTTCTTTAAAAATTCGCCCACAAAGGGTTGGTATAAATCTTCCAAAGTGTCGTGTACAATGGTTCCAAAAGTATTTGCTGCTAAACTTTCTTCAACCTCATTGAGGTCATTAATTCTTAGAATGCTTTTTTTGTAAAAATCGATAGGGTTTCTGACATAATTAGAAAGAGATGTTGGTGAAAAGCCTTTTTCAGATAAGGCTTTCAATTGCGTCATAAGAACTTTGCTTTTCTCAATGCGTTCAACAGGTACGGTGGGAGACGAAACCGCGGCAGATCCCGTTATTTCTTTTATATTTTGCGATATTGTATCGTCTGTTAAAAGCTGTGTTAAGAGCCTGCTTTTTTCATTTCCTTCAAGAACATTTGGTTCTGTATTGTAGATTAAATAAACATTTTTAGCGCGTTGAAGCAACCTGTAAAAGTGGTAGGTATAGACGGCATCTTTTTCTTTATACGTAGGGAGCCCGTATATTTTTTTTAAATCGAAAGGGATAAATGAATTATTGGATTTTCCCGAAGGTAAGATTCCCTCATTCACAGAGGTAATAATTACAGTTTCAAAATCTAGATTTCTACTTTCTAACATTCCCATGATCTGAGTTCCTTGTAAAGGCTCTCCTTGAAAATCTAATGTTTCTGTACCAATCAATTCTTTATAGAGTGATTGTAAAGATTTTATATCCGTAATAAAGGCATGCTCATTAACCATTAATTCTAATTGGTTGAACAGCGTATGGAAACGGAATAAATACTCTAAGCCTAAATTATTGCCCGATTCTTGAAATTTTTGCTTTAATAAATTAATCAGTTGTAAACTTTTTTTAATGAAGCTCTTTGGCGTTAATGCAGTATCCTCAAATAAAATATTTGTCAATTCTTTTACGTCAGGAGCCGCTTTTTCTATTTGTTCTGTTTGTACAAAGATCCAGTTTCTAGCTTTTATTTTATTGGCTATTACACTGGCATTATTTGTTTTCTCTGTTTGATAATATATTTGAAGGTAAGGATGGGCTAGAAGATTTAATAATTGTTGATAAAACCATCCATTTGGTTCTTTGGTGAGCCATACTTCAAAATATAAATTGAAGAGTACAGCAATAGGTGTTTTGTGAATAGGATACCCCATCGTAATATTGATACGTGGTATTTTTTCTGGAATAGCATTCAATATAGGATTTAACAGATTTTCATCTCCTAAGACAATGGCAGTTTCTTTTAATAATAGGGGTTGCGTTTCTTGAATTTTTTCTAATAAGTTTCCTACGTATTTTGCTTGAGATACATTTTTAGGAACCCCGATTAGTTGAATATTTTTTTTTGAATTAAAATTGGCGCTTATTCCCTTAAAAGAATGAGTCTTAAAATAATTCCAGTTTTTTTTATGTTGGCGTATAAATAAACTTGCGTCATGCAAGGTATCGTCTAAAAAATAGTGGTCAATGTCCCAATAAATCGCTGCAGTAGCATGTTCCAATATGTATTCCAGGATGTTCTCTTCTGCTTTGTTCAAGGCATTAAAGCCTATGAAAACAAATTTTTTGTCTAAGTTTTGTTCAACATATGCTGTCACGGCCGTGTTTGCAGTTCTATAGGCATAGCCTTGAGAAGCTAAGTTTTTTTCTAAAAGATGTTGATTAAAACTATGATATAGTGCTTCTAAATTATTCCAAAATTTCACATAATCAGCAATCATCTGAGTAGGCTCTTCTTGAAAATGGGTGTTTAATTCTTGTATGGCAGAAAGATGAGAGAATATAGCTTTGGTATCTATTAGATAACGATCTATCTCATTAAAATCTTGAAGTACCGTTTGCCCCCATTTAGAGAAGCTAAGGAAACTATCTTTATCTTTCTCTGTGCTTGTTTGTAGGTATGATTTATAGAGCGTAAAGAGCTGCTCTGTGCTCGATGCATATTCTAATCCTGAGATAAGTTCAATAAAGCTTTCTATGCTATATATTTCTGGAGCGAATATCGTTTGGTGTATATTTTTAGAAATGGTATTTTTTAAAAAAGTACCGGCTCTTTTACTGGGTAGTACAAAAATGGTATCGGTAAGATTAGTACCGTTATCTAGTAATTCCTGAACGACTTCTTCTATGAAACTTTGCATCATATAAAAATAAAAAAAGCTCCGCAATTGCGGAGCTTTTAACTATAAATTTGAATTGAACTTTTAGTTATTATTTAACTAAGTTAATTTCAACTCTTCTGTTTTGAGTTCTACCAGCTCTTGTACTGTTAGAAGCGATAGGCTTCTCTTCACCGTAACCAATTGCAGATAATCTGAATTCTTCGATTCCTTTTTCTACTAAAAATTCTTTTACAGAAAGAGCACGAGACTCAGATAAACTTTGGTTCAATTTAGCAGAACCAACGCTATCAGTATGACCTTCTACAGTAAATTTAGCATTAGGATATTCTTTTAAGATTGTGATAATGTCAACCATAACTGAAGTAGACTCAGCTTTGATAGAAGATTTACCTGTATCAAATAAGATAGTTCTAGCATAGTCATTCAATTTTTTCTGAACTTCTTCAGTAACTTCAGGACAACCTTTGTTAGCTACAGTACCAGCAACATCTGGACACATATCATCTTTATCTAATACACCGTCACCGTCTTTATCTAAGAAAGGACAACCTTTGTTAGAAGCAGGACCAGCTTCAGCAGGACACTCATCATCTTTATCAGCAACACCGTCACCATCAGCATCTGGACAACCTTTTAAGGCAGCAGTACCAGCTTCGTTAGGACAAGCATCATCTTTATCAGCAACACCATCGCCATCAGCATCTGGACATCCGTTCATTTCTTTAGAACCAGCTTCATTAGGACAAGCATCTTTGCTATCTTCGATACCATCACCGTCAGCATCTGGACAACCGTTGAAAGCTTCTAAACCAGCAACTTCTGGACAAGCATCATCTTTGTCATAAACACCATCACCATCTGTATCAGTACCACCAAATTTGATGCTAAGACCAGCTAAGTGCTGCATGTGAGGAGCTAAGTAATCTTCGAAAGAATGCTTATATTGAGTTTGTAAAGTTAAACCGATGTTCTCAGTAAACCAGATATTAACACCAATACCACCGTTAGCTGTACCAGCTCCGATTTCATCAATCCAAGTATAACCACCACCGATTTCAACGAAAGGATCAACTACTGTATTTTTTAAAATGTTGTATTTAATAGTACCATCAAGAGCGTAGTGAGATAAATCATCAACAGATACATCACCTAACTTGTCGATTCTGTTTAAAGAACCTCTAGCTCCAACAGAAAATCCGTCACCAACGTATCTAGAAACAGATACATAAGAGATAGAAGGAAGGATATTCCAGTGATCAGTAGCGTTGAAATACTCATTTCCAAAAGAACTTACATCACTAGTTGGATAAACATCAATTGCGTTTACACCAAAACCAACTTGCCATGGATTATTCTCGTCTTGCGCTTGAATGCTGTTAAATCCTACAAAAAGTAGGGCAACAACCAATAATTTGCTAAGATGTTTCATTTTATTATATTTAAGTTTAAGGGTTTATTAGCTGCAAATGTAAGTTGTTAAGAATTATTAACAAAATCAATTTGTTATTTTTTTTAACACAAATAAAGCATTAAATGATGCATTTAAACGATTTTCAGCGTTTTTCCTACCTCCGTGAAGGCTGAAATAGCTTTATCTAAGTGTTCTTTTGTGTGCGCAGCAGACAATTGAACCCTAATTCTGGCCTTATCTTTAGGTACAACTGGAAAAAAGAAGCCTATCACATAGATACCTTTCTCTAATAATAGGTCTGCCATCTGCTGTGATAATTTTGCATCATAGAGCATTACGGGCACAATTGCAGAATCTCCTTCTATAATGTCAAAACCTGCAGCTTTCATGCCTTTTTTGAAATATAGCGTATTTTCCTCAAGCTTATCTCTTAAAGAAGTATCTCTTTTTAACATCTCAAACACTTTTATAGAAGCACCTACGATAGCGGGTGCTAATGAGTTTGAAAACAAATAAGGTCTTGAACGTTGGCGCAACATTTCAATAATCTCTTTTTTACCGGTAGTATAACCACCCATAGCACCACCTAATGCTTTACCAAGCGTGCCTGTAATAATATCTATTCTTCCTAAAACACCCTTTTCTTCTAATGTTCCTCTTCCTGTAGCACCAATGAATCCTGCAGAATGGCATTCATCAATCATGACTAAAGCATCATATTTGTCTGCTAAGTCACATATCTCATCTAATGGCGCTAGGACACCATCCATAGAGAATACGCCATCCGTAACAATAATTTTAAAACGAGCACCTGCTTCATTTGCCTTTCTTAATTGCTCTTCTAGGTCTGCCATATCATTATTAGCATACCTGTAACGCATTGCTTTACATAATCTAACACCATCAATAATAGAAGCATGATTTAGAGAATCAGAGATAATGGCATCTTCTGCAGACAGCAGGGGTTCAAAAACACCACCATTAGCATCAAAGGCAGCGGCATATAATATTGTGTCTTCAGTTTGATAAAAATCTGCTATGGTACTTTCTAAAGTTTTATGGATGTCTTGTGTTCCACAAATAAAACGAACAGATGACATTCCAAAACCATGACTGTCTAAGGTGTCCTTTGCAGCTTGTACTACTTCTGGATGTGATGATAGACCAAGATAATTATTAGCGCAAAAATTAATAACTTCTTCTCCGGTACTAATTTTGATAACGGCATCTTGAGGGGTCGTAATTATGCGTTCCTTTTTAAACAAACCAGATTCTTTTATATGCTCTAGTTCTTCTGTTAAGTAATTTTTAATATTTCCGTACATGTTTTAATTTTAAATAAATTCAGGAATTATATCTTTATTTATATAAATGATAATTTTTTTGTCAATTTGATATCCCATTTCTTCAATGGCATTGGCGTATGTGTCTACTTGGTCTTTGTAGCTTACGTTTCTTGCGCCCGTTTTATAATCTATAATACTTGCTTGGTTGTTTTTGAAAACCAAACGATCTGGGCGCAAAATTATACCATTTTTCGTGATTATATCGGTTTCATTTTTAACAATGGTATCTTTTGCATAGAATTCTTTTAATTCAGTATGTTCAATTATAGATCTAATCTTTTGTTCTAATAGCGGGACCTCTTCTGAATTTAAAGATCCTTTTTTTACGAGCTTCTCAAAACATTCCGTAATATCATCAACCGTTTCAATTAAGCTCAATATTTGGTGAATGGTATTCCCTTTAGAAAGAGCAGCTTCTGTAGAAGTATCCCAAAGCATTCCAGATTTGGTGACAATATTAAAACTAGTACGCTCTTTATAGGAATATTGAAATTTGATTACTTCTTGGTCGTTTGTAAGCTGCTCGCTGCTCTTATTTTCATTAAGTTGTCCAAATTGATAATGTAATTGCTGATTTTCCCAAAGGCCTATTTGTTTTAAATAGCCCATGAATAAGCCAGAGTAATAATCGCTTTTAGGATTTTCTGTTTTCCCTTCGAATTCTTTTTTAGTGAAGACAAACAAACACTTTACGGCTCTGGTTAAAGCAACATACAATACATTAAAGGCGTCTAACTCTAGTTTTTCCTGCTCCTCATTATAAATGCTTTCTGCCTCTTCGCTATAATTTACAATTTCTTTATTCTTATTAATCAATACATCTGTGAAGCCATTAAATTCCTCGGCCGCTACGGGCAACCATGTTTTTGGTTTTATCTCCTTATATATATGACTATTGGCGTAAGGGAATAAGACTACCTCAAATTCTAATCCTTTTGATTTGTGAACGGTCATAATTTGTACCGCATCCATTTCTAATGGAGCGCTGATACTTAGCATGTCTTTTTTCTTTTCCCAATAATCTAAAAATAAGGTAGCACTAGCTCCTTGTTTGTACTCTACATCTAAAACTTCATCTAAGAAATAGGTAATATACGCATCAGATTCATCAACTAAATTAAAGTGCTTTACGGCCTGTTCAAAGCCGTCATAGACGCTAGATTGCTTCAGTATATTGGCATCAAATTGATAGGCTTCTAATAAATGCTTCTCTAATGTATTTAAGTTTTCAGAAATATACTCATGCTTAGGGTAGTTAGAAGCATTTCCTAAATAAGATAAAATGGCATAGGCAGCTTCGTAATCTTCACTATCAACACTAAACTTCAGAAGGTTAACTAAAAAATTAACTTTTGGATTGTTTTTAAGTAATAAGGTTTCAGAAGATATAATCGGTATCTTATTTGCACTCAAAAAATCAGCTAGAAGTATCCCATGCTTTTTATCACGAACTAAAATACAGATATCTTTAAGAGGGTATTTCTTTTCAGAAAGGGTAGTAATGGTTTGTAGCACTTCATTGCAATACAACTCATCTTCATTTTTATCGTCTTCTTCTATAAATGAAATTTGAATAAAACCTCCTTCTTTATGGTTTGCCTTTTGTTTGTTGCCTTCTTCAAAAAGCGATTTGTAAACTGCATTGGTAATATTGGCACTGATGCTAGTAAAGAATCTGTTGTTAAAATTAATGACTTCATGATAACTCCTATAATTTGCAGGGAGGTTTTCTACATTAGGAAAATATACAAACGGATTTTTAGTTTGATGTACCAAGTTTAAAAACTGCTCTGCTTTACCGCCTCTCCAGCGGTAAATAGCCTGTTTAGCATCGCCTACCAGTAATAAAGAACCATTATTTCCTTTTTCATCTTGACTCTCTAGGGCATTACCAATTAGGGGTATTAAATTACTCCACTGCAATTCTGAAGTATCTTGAAACTCATCAATAAAATAATGACGGTATTTTTCTCCAAGGCGTTCATAGATAAAAGGAACGGGTTGGTTTTTTATCTCTTTAGAAATAATGCTATTAAATGTGGCTAACGGAATTTCATCACGCTCTAGTTCTAGATTTTTTAATTCTTTCTGTAAAGCATTAAGAACGGTTAGTGGTACAATGTTTTTGTAGGCATTTTTCAGGAAAGCCAGATCAAAGAAATTCTTTTTTATGCTTTGAAAATGAATAGCAAAGGTGGGGTGCAAGCCATCAATGGTTGTTTTCTTGTCTTCTGATAGTGTTTTGGTGTATAAGGCAGTGTTTTCAAAATCTTGCTTCCAAGCGGCATTGAAGTTTATGGTTGGTTTTAATTCAGATACATCCATCATAAACTTTGAGAAATATGAACTTTTAAAATCTTTAATTTCTAAACCATTATCAGTCATTAATTGCAGATTTGTTTTCCCTGCAAGCTGTATGTTTTCTTCTGCTTTTTTAATTTTCGCTTTTAATAAGGTTTTTAATGTATTAAAATCTTCAATATTTTTTTGACCAATAACTTCTAGCGCATCCTCATATTTTTCTTTAAAGAGAAGCTCTCTTCCCATGTCAAAGATATCTCTTGAAATATCCCAACTTTTATCTTCGTTTGCTTTTTCTAAGGCAAATGCAATAAGCACTTTAGTAAGTTCTTGTTCTGTACCTGCTTTATTTACAAGGCGATCTACTGCTTCACTTAAAAGTAAATTAGTGTCTAGGATAACTTCAAAATTCTGAGGGAGTTTTAAATCTTTGGCGAAGGTTCTAATTAACCTATGCGTAAATTTATCAATGGTAGAAACATCAAAAAAAGCATAATTATGTAGAATTTCTTTTAATCTAGTCTTAGATCTTTTCTGCAGTGTTTCTGTATCTATGTGTAGTTCTTTTACAAGATCTTTAAACATAGAAGGGGCATCCTCAGCGTTTTTAACTTTGCCAAAGTCATATAAACTATCAATAATACGCTCCTTCATTTCAGCTACCGCTTTATTGGTAAAGGTAATGGCTAAAATTTCTCGGTAATTTGCAGATGTTGCACTAGAAAGAATAATTTTCAGGTATGATTTGGTAAGCGTGTATGTCTTTCCAGACCCTGCTGAGGCATTATAAATATTATACGATGTGTTTTCCACCTGCTTTTTACTTGCAAATTACGTAATCTTATACAGTTCTTAACAAATTATTAGTGGAATTAGTTTCTTAAAACCTTAACTTTGTTAGACAACATTTTATTAACTTAAATACAATTATATTATGGCCTTTGATTTACCAAAATTACCATATGCATATGATGCACTAGAACCAAATATTGATGCTAGAACTATGGAAATTCACCATACTAAACATCACAATGGATATACAAACAATTTAAATAACGCTATTGCAGGAACAGATTTAGAAGGAAAATCTATTGAAGCTATTCTTGATACTTTAGATATGGATAATGCTGCCGTAAGAAATAACGGTGGTGGTTTTTACAACCATTCTCTTTTCTGGGAAGTAATGTCTCCAAACGGTGGTGGGGAGCCAACAGGTGAGTTAGCAACTGCTATTGATGCAGCTTATGGTTCATTAGAAGCTTTCAAAGATGCCTTTTCTAAGGCAGCAGCTACTAGATTTGGATCTGGTTGGGCATGGTTATGTGTTCATAAAGGCGGTAAAGTAGAAGTTTGTTCTACGCCAAACCAAGATAACCCATTAATGCCTGGTGTAGGTTGTGGTGGTTTTCCAATCTTAGGTTTAGATGTTTGGGAGCATGCTTACTACTTAAACTATCAGAATAGAAGACCAGATTATATTAATGCGTTCTTTAACGTAATTAATTGGAATAAAGTTTCTGAGTTATATGCTGCTAATAAGTAGTCTATAGTAAGAACAATTTTCTTAAATATAAAGCCCACTAGTTAATTCTGGTGGGTTTTTTCGTTTATAAAAACAGAAAAGGATGGAGAAGTCTCCATCCTTTTCATCCCAAATCTTACCATAAACTTAACCTACTTATGCTATGGCAATGCTAAGTTACTGGTATTGTGAGAAATATCAAAAGATATAGAGATAATTTATAGTACTAATACTATAAATTTTGTAAAAAAGAATCGATTAAAGGCTATTTTTTTGGGTTAAAGTGCTGAGTATCAGAAATGAAAAAGGCGGAATATTATTCCGCCTTTTTCCCCCAAATCTTACCATGAACTTAACCTACTTATGCTATGGTCCTACAAATGTACTTTGAGATAGTATATTTAGACGAAAGTTTTAGATGAACGCCGTTTATCCAAGTTGAAATACTCTTTTTGGCTTTTTGAAAGTGTTTGTGGTGTATTTTTATGAAGAATAGTGTAAATACAAAAAGGTGAAGTCAGACTCCACCTTTTTTCCCCAAATCTTACCATGAACTTAACCTACTTATGCTATGGTTCTCCAAAGGTATGTTAATGAGTGTGTTGTGCATCAAAGTTTTAGATGAACACTCGCATATAAAAGTCAAAAGGTAAAACAGCAGTGTATTTGGTGGTCTTGAAATGGGCTGTAGAGAAATCCGTAAAGTATAAAAATAAAAAAGGCGGAGTCAGACTCCACCTTTTTCCCCAAATCTTACCATAAACTTAACCTACTTATGCTATGGCAATCTAAAATTACTCTTGCCACTCGTTGAAACGATTAATTTTACGTCAATCGGTCAATATTATCGATGAAATGCACTATTCGTTGCATTTCATCGATAGCTGTAGGTTAATATGCGCGTTCGTTTTTCCCTTCGTAGAAATTAATAAATGCTCTATTTACTACTCTGTTCCCTCCAGGTGTAGGATATTCTCCTGTAAAATACCAGTCTCCTAGGTTCTGCGGACAAGCTTTATGTAGGTTAGATATCGTTTGATAAATAATTTGCACCTCTGCATTAATCTCAGGAGAACTTAATAAAACACCAATTTTATCAGAGATTTCTGTTGCCGTAAAAGGCAAGTAAAATTCTTTGACGTAATTAATAACATCTTTGTCATGTGAATCTACTTGCAATAAGCATTTCTGATAAATATCATCAACAATATGCATGGTATTTCTATCCTTATGTAATTCTAATGCTGCTCTAAAAGCAATAAAATCTTCTAGCTTTGCCATATCAATACCATAGCAATCCGGGTATCTAATTTGTGGGGCAGAAGAAACTACAACAATTTTCTTAGGATGTAATCTGTCTAATATTTTAAGAATACTTTTCTTTAAGGTGGTACCTCTAACAATACTATCGTCTATTATGACTAAGTTGTCTCCTTTTTTTACAGAACCGTATGAGATGTCATATACATGCGCAACCAAGTCGTCTCTGCCGCTATCTTGTGCGATAAAAGTTCTAAGCTTAGCATCTTTGATAGCTACTTTTTCAATTCTAGGTCTGACATCTAAAATCTCATGCAATTCCTCTTTGGTAATCTTAGAGCCGATAGAAAGAATTTGCTCTTCTTTCTTCTTGTTCATGTAATTTTGAGCTTCTTTCACCATTCCGTAGAATGAGGTTTCTGCCGTATTAGGAATATAAGAGAATACGGTGTTTTTTATATCCTCATCTATGCATTTTAATATTTGTGGGAATATGAGTTTGCCTAATTCTTTTCGTTCTTGGTATATTTCTTTATCGCTACCTCTAGAGAAATAAATGCGCTCAAAAGAACAAGCTTTACGTTCTGTTGGTTCTAGAATTTCCTTAATGATAGTTTTACCGTTCTTTTTTACAAGAATAGCATGTCCGGGATCTAGTTCTTTTATATCTTCAAATTGAATATTGAAAACGGTTTGTATTGCCGGCCTTTCTGAAGCAACAACAACAACTTCATCATCTTTATAATAATACGCAGGTCTAATTCCGGCAGGGTCACGTAATACAAAAGCATCTCCATGGCCTAATAAGCCGGCCATAGTATAACCACCATCCCAGTTTTTAGCTGCTCTACGTAAAATTTTAGCCACATTTAACCGCTCTGCAATTAAAGGCGAAGCTTCTTGCTTGTTAAAACCTTCTTTTTTAATTTCTTTGTAAAGCTTAGCGACAGCATCATCTAAAAAGTGACCGATTTTTTCCATAACGGTAACCGTATCTGCCATTTCTTTTGGGTGCTGGCCAATTTGAATTAAATTATCAAAAAGCTCATCAACATTAGTCATGTTAAAGTTCCCCGCAACAATAAGGTTACGGTGCATCCAATTGTTTTGTCTTAAAAACGGGTGTACACTCTCAATACTGTTCTTTCCAAACGTACCATAACGTACATGTCCTAATAGAACCTCGCCGATGTATGGAATGTGTTTTTTCTGAAGAGCAACATTGTTTTCATACTCAGGATTTTCTTTAATAGCAGAGTTTACTCTATCATTAATTTGGGCAAAAATATCCTGAATAGGTTGCTGGGCAATAGAACGTACTCTACTCATGTAACGTTCACCAGCCTTCATATCTAGTTTAATACTTGCAAAACCAGCACCGTCTTGACCTCGATTATGCTGCTTTTCCATCATAAGGTACATCTTGTTTACACCGTAAAAAGCGGTACCGTATTTCTCTTGATAATATTCTAGCGGCTTTAATAGGCGTATTAAAGAAATTCCGCATTCGTGTTTAATGGCATCACTCATTTTCTTCTCGAGATATATTAAAAAAGCCCTGAAAAGACAGGGCGTAGGTTTTTTTATTGTAATTCAATATCAAATTGACTTAACTCTTTGAACTCATGTAATCTTTTATTGGTTTCTTCTTTTGATAATTTCTTCATACGCTCGGTACCAAACTTCTCTACGCAGAACGATGCTAAATTTGAACCTTGTATAATAGCATTTTTCATATTGTTAAAGGAGATGTTTTGTGTCTGTGCTAAATACCCAGAAAAACCACCAGCAAAAGTATCACCGGCGCCAGTAGGATCAAAAACTTCTTCTAAAGGAAGTGCAGGAGCAAAGAATACTTTGGTCTCATGGAAAAGTAAAGCTCCGTGTTCTCCTTTTTTAATGACTACATATTTTGGTCCCATTTTTTCAATTTTAGCAGCTGCCTTTACTAAAGAGTACTCTCCAGTTAATTGGCGTGCTTCTTCATCATTAATGGTAATTACATCAATATGCTTTATAACCTCTAACAATTCAGGCAAGCTATTGTCCATCCAAAAGTTCATCGTATCTAATACGATTAGTTTTGGTTTTTGCTCTAATTGGTTAATGACACTTAATTGGACGCTAGGATGTAAATTTCCTAACATAACCACATCGGCATCTTTAAAACCATTAGGTACTACAGGATTAAAATCTGCTAATACATTAAGCTCTGTAGCTAAAGTATCTCTAGTGTTTAAGTCGTTATGGTATTTACCTTTCCAGTAAAAGGTTTTTCCTCCCTTTACAATTTCTAACCCAGAAAGATCAATATTTTTCTCTCTCAAAAGTGTTAAATATTCTTCTGGCATATCATCGCCAACAATAGAAACAATTGCCGATTCTACATTGAATTGAGATGCCGCTAAGCCAATATACGTTGCAGCCCCTCCTAATATTTTATCAGTTTTTCCGAAAGGTGTTTCAATAGCATCAAAAGCAACCGTTCCAACAATTAATAATTTACCCATTATGGTCTGTAATTTTGTGCAAATATAAGGGTAACTTTTGAGGTATGTAAAGGAGTTTTAAAAAAGTATGAATAGTTTAACTAAGTTGTTTCACTTCTATAAAGGCGTAAGGCTTACAGTCGTTTTAAAGACTGATTATTTTCTTATGTTCTTTAGGCTTAGTGGTCTGCGTTTCTTTAAAAATCATTATTTTTAGAAATCAATTTATACGTACCAGATTATGAAGGCTGCACATTATCTTATTTTAATTTCATTTTTAGTAGTAACTACTACTTCTGCACAGGGAAGAAAAATTCCTGTAGATACGATTATCACAACCAAAAGCAAAGCAACTATTAACGGTACTTTAATCAATTATACGGTACAAGCAGGCATGCAACCTGTTTGGGATGAAAAGGGAGAGCCAATCGCAAGCTTGCAATATACTTATTATACGAGAGACAATATAAAGGATAGTGCTTCCAGGCCATTACTTATTTCCTTTAATGGTGGGCCTGGTTCTGCATCGGTCTGGATGCATTTGGCCTATACGGGTCCTAGAATATTGAAGATTGATGATGAAGGGTATCCAGTACAACCTTATGGTGTAAATGAAAATCCATATTCTGTTTTGGATGAAACGGATATTGTATATGTAAACCCGGTAAATACGGGCTACAGTAGAACGATACCTGAAATAGGAGAAGAAGTGGATCGTAAAAAGTTTTTTGGGATTAATGCCGATGTAAAATATCTGGCGGAGTGGTTAAATACTTTTGTAACTAGAAATAATCGGTGGCGTTCTCCTAAGTATATTATAGGGGAAAGTTATGGAGGAACACGAGTTATGGGCTTGTCTCTTGCGTTACAAAATCAGCAATGGATGTATTTAAACGGTGTTATCATGGTTTCACCAGCAGACTATAAAGTATTAAGGGAAGATGGTCCTGTTTCAGGAGCACTTAACTTGCCGTACTACACAGCGGCGGCATGGCATCATCAAGCATTGCCGGCAGCATTGCAAAAGAATGATTTGAATGATATTCTACCGGAAGCCGAGGCGTATACAATAAATAGTGTGTTGCCTGCAATTGCTAAAGGTGGTTTTATATCTGAAACCGAAAGAAATACTGTGGCAGAAAAAATGGCGTATTACTCTGGGTTGACCAAAAATGAAATATTGGATCAAAATCTGGTGGTGCCTACAAGTTATTTTTGGAAAAATTTACTAAAAGAAAGAAGTGGTTATACGGTAGGAAGATTAGATAGCAGGTACTTAGGTGTAGATAGGCAGATTTCAGGAGATAAACCAGATTATAATGCAGAACTTACCTCCTGGTTGCACAGTTTTACACCGGCAATTAATTATTATTTGCAGGAAGAGTTAAATTTCAAGACAGATATTAAATACAATATGTTTGGCCCAGTGCACCCTTGGGATAATAGTGATGACCATACTCGTGATAATTTAAGGCAAGCAATGGCTCAAAATCCGTATTTAAATGTATTGGTGCAAAGTGGGTATTATGATGGGGCTACTACCTATTTTAATGCCAAGTATACCATGTGGCAAGTAGATCCTAGTGGACGTATGAGAGATCGTTTTGAATTTAAAGGCTACCGCAGTGGGCATATGATGTATTTGCGTAAAGAAGATTTGAAAAATGCTAATGATGATATTCGTGCTTTTATACGTAAAACTCAGGCTAATGGTAAAAGTGCAAAATACTAACTAGGATTAAAGCCTGAATCTTCTTTTAGGTTTCGCTCTTTTGATGCGGCAACAGCAAGGGCGTCGCATCGTTCATTTTGCCTGTGGTTATTGTGTCCTTTGATCCATTGAAAAGAAACGTTTTGTTTTCTGTATTCTATAAGGAAAAGCTTCCAGAGGTCCGGATTTTTTTTCCCCTTAAAATTGGTTTTCTCCCATTTTACATACCATTTCTTCTCTACAGTATCAACGACATATTTAGAATCCGTGAAGACTTTAACGTACGTGCCTTCGTTTTTAAGCTTTTTTAAAGCTTCAATCACAGCAAGAAGCTCCATTCTATTATTAGTGGTGTGTTTAAAACCTTCGGAGAACTCTTTTTTATATGGTTTTCCTACCCATTCCATGACAATACCATAACCGCCAGGACCGGGGTTTCCTCTTGCGGCTCCATCAGTATAAATATGTACTTGTATGTTATCCATGTAATATTTGGTCTATAACTTTAGGAAAGTGTTTGTATTCTAATTCGTGTATTTTTTTAGCGATATCATCAGCGCTATCTTCAGGTGCAATTTGAGTTTTTTCTTGTTTTATTATGGCGCCTTCGTCGTAATTTTCGTTCACAAAGTGGATTGTGATACCTGTTTCTTGCTCATTATTGGCTTTTACAGCATTGTGAACATTCATTCCATACATTCCCTTTCCTCCGTATTTTGGTAACAGTGCTGGGTGAATATTTACAATCTTATTTGGGAAGCTCTGCACGAGTTTTTCAGGAATTTTCCAGAGGAATCCTGCCAATACAATTAGATCAGGTTTCATTCCCTTCAATATGTCTAATAGGCAGTCAGTATCATAAAACGAGGTTCTATTGAAGTATAAAGCACTTATTTTTAGTGTTTTACATCTATCTAAAACTTTGGCATCGCTTTTGTTAGTAAATACAGCGGCGACAGTAACCTCAGAATTATCCTGAAAATATTGTATGATGTTTTCAACATTAGATCCAGAACCAGAAGCAAAAAGAACTATACGTTTCATAGGGTGTTTAGGGGTTATTGAAGGAGAAAAATTTTAGGCTAAAATAACACTCTTGTAATTAATTTGGTTAAAATCTGATACATTTTAACGACAAATAGTGTTATTAATCCAAAGTTTTTTATTTTTGCCACCAGTTAAATTTTTAAAACAAGAATAATTATGTCAGATATTGCATCAAGAGTTAAAGCTATCATCGTTGATAAATTAGGAGTTGATGAGAACGAAGTTGTTGCTGAAGCAAGCTTTACAAACGACTTAGGAGCAGATTCATTGGATACTGTTGAGTTAATCATGGAATTCGAAAAAGAATTTGATATCCAAATTCCAGATGATCAAGCAGAGAATATTGCTACTGTTGGTCAAGCTATAAGTTATATAGAAGAAGCAAAGTAATTTTATGATATCTTAATTAAGATTATAAAATATCCATGTGGTAATTACTCCGCATGGATATTTTTTTTTAATTTACACCTACTTTTGATAAAGTTGTTTACTTAAATAAAATGAAATCAATGCAGTTAAAGCGAGTTGTAGTTACAGGAATTGGGGCATTAACCCCAATTGGTAATACTATTGAAGAGTATTGGGATGGTTTGGTGAATGGTAAAAGCGGTTCGGCTCCAATAACCTATTATGATAGTGAGAAATTCAAGACCAAATTTGCTTGCGAGCTAAAAAACTTCAATGCTGAAGATTTTTTCGATCGAAAAGAAGCAAGAAAATTAGACCGGTTTGCACAGTACGCAATAGTGTCTTCAGATGAAGCAATTAAAGACAGTGGTATCGATTTTGATACGGTTGATAAATTTAGAGTTGGTGTCATTTGGGGAGCTGGGATAGGAGGTTTAGAAACTTTTCAAAATGAAGTTCTAAATTTTGCTGCAGGTGATGGTACCCCAAGATTTAATCCGTTCTTTATCCCTAAGATGATTGCAGATATTGCTCCAGGTAATATTTCTATCAGACATGGTTTCATGGGACCTAATTATACCACGGTTTCTGCATGTGCATCTTCTGCAAATGCAATTATTGATGCGTTAAATACCATTAGACTGGGACATTGTGATGTTGTAGTTACTGGTGGTAGTGAAGCTGCGGTAACAATAGCCGGTATGGGTGGTTTTGGTGCAATGCACGCATTGTCTACTAGAAATGAAGAAATGGAAACAGCTTCTAGGCCTTTTGACGCTACTAGAGATGGTTTTGTACTTGGTGAAGGTGCAGGAGCATTAATCCTTGAAGAATACGAGCATGCCATTGCTCGAGGCGCAAAAATCTATGCAGAGGTTGCCGGTGGTGGTCTTTCAAGTGATGCCTACCATATGACGGCTCCACATCCAGATGGTATTGGTGTTGTGCGCGTAATGCAGAATTGTTTAAAAGATGCAGGCCTTAATCCAGAAGATGTAGATGCTATTAATACGCATGGTACTTCTACGCCACTTGGTGATGTAGCAGAATTAAAAGCCATATCTAAGGTATTTGGAGAGCATGCTCATAAAATAAACATTAACTCAACAAAGTCTATGACGGGGCATTTGTTAGGAGCGGCAGGAGCTATAGAGGCCATTGCAGCTATTTTGTCTATGGAGCACGGAATTGTTCCTCCAACAATTAATCATACACATATTGACGAGAATATTGATCCTAAATTGAACTTAACGTTAAATAAGGCTCAAAAAAGAGATGTGAAAGTTGCATTAAGTAATACTTTTGGTTTTGGTGGACACAATGCATGTGTTATCTTTAAAAAAATAAGTTAAGCTACCGATGAATTTTCCCTCAAATATATTTAATTCCCATTCTAAAGAGGATGGGGATTTTTTTTTAGGGATGACCCGAATTTTAGGTTTTAAACCTAGAAAACTGGCTGTTTATAAGAAAGCTTTTTTACACAGATCTGCGAATATTAAGGATGAAGATGGTATGCCTATGAATTATGAGCGCCTAGAGTTTTTGGGCGATTCTATGTTAGGAACTATCATTTCTAAATATTTATATAGTGAGGTTCCTACGGGAGATGAAGGCTACTTGACAAAAATGCGCTCTAAAATTGTAAGCAGAGAACATTTAAATGAATTAGGGAAAGACTTAAATCTAATTCACTTTGTAGAAAGTAGAATACCTAAATCACATTTTGGCGATAATATACACGGAAATGTCTTTGAGGCATTAGTGGGGGCTATTTATTTAGATCGTGGTTATAAATACTGCGAGAAATTTATTAGTAAGAGAGTTATTGATCCTTATGTTGATATAGAGCAACTAGAAGGTAAAGTGATCAGCTACAAGAGTCTTTTGATAGAATGGTGTCAAAAGCAAAAAAAATCATTCTACTATGATATTTATGAAGATACAGGTAATGATGCGGTAAAGCATTTTGCCGTTAAACTCCATATTAATAAAAAAATAATTTCTAAAGCCAGAGCAACTTCAAAAAAGAAGGCGGAAGAAATTGCTTCTAAAAGAGCTTATTATGCGTTACAAAATAAAATAGATAAAGAATAGTGTTATTTTTTTGAATCTATAACGTTTTCGCAACTTTTCACACTTTAAAAAAGTGTCATCTACTAGTATTAGAGGAGCAGAAATCATATATTTACAACTTGATTTTTTTTACTAGGCTATGGTCGCAATGCATAAAATGTCGCTGGATTTTCACGAAGATTCTTTCGCTTTGATTGCTTTGCATTGTAATATAGAGGACTTTAAACTAGCCTACACCATAAATAAATTTCTTAAATCTGGTTTTAAGAGGCGAAAAGATAATTTAGTTTTTTCTGATACTATTTCGCTTCCAGTTTTTGAATGGAAGGATACTATAAATGACCGCTATTGGATGCTGATATCAAACAGTGGCCAATCTGAAGAAAGTAACGATAATACGGGGTTGTTTAATGACATGCCTTCTATTAAGAAACAACATTTAATTCCGGAATATAAAAACGTTGATTATTTTATAAAGTTAGAGCAAGAAGATTTAGACGCAGAAACTGCAATTTTAAAATCAATATTGGCTATACCTAAAATAATCACCGCTTATACGATAAACACAGATACCTTAAAATCTAAAAATAATTTAATATTTTAAATAATGCCGACTAAAAAAAAGACAAAGATTGTTGCTACACTAGGGCCTGCTACAAGTAAGAAAGAAGTTCTAAGAGATATGATTAATGCTGGAGTAGATGTCTTTAGGATTAATTTTTCTCATGCAGATTACGAAGATGTTGCAGAGCGTATTAAAATGATCCGTGAGCTTAATGATGAGTTAGGATTGAATGTCTCTATATTAGGAGATTTACAAGGTCCTAAGTTAAGAGTGGGTGTAATGGCAGGAGAAGTTGTTGTTGCTCCTGGTGACGAAATTACTTTCGTTACAGGAAAACCTTTTGAAGGTACAGCAGAACGCGTGTACATGAATTATACGTCTTTCCCTAAAGATGTAAATGTAGGCGAGAAGATTCTCTTAGATGATGGAAAGTTGATGTTTGAAGTGCTTTCTACTAATAAAGAGAATGAAGTTAAGGCAAAAGTTATTCAAGGAGGTCCTTTAAAATCTAAAAAAGGGGTAAACCTACCAAATACAAACATATCACTACCTGCATTAACAGAGAAAGATATTAAGGATGCTATCTTTGCTATTTCACAAAAAGTAGATTGGATTGCATTATCATTTGTTCGTTTTAGTCAAGATTTAATAGATCTTCAAAACCTTATCAAAGAGCACACAGATGAGAAAATTCCAATTATTGCTAAAATAGAAAAGCCAGAAGCGGTAGAGAATATTGATAAAATTGTAGCTTATTGTGATGGTTTAATGGTTGCTCGTGGAGATTTAGGGGTAGAAGTTCCTGCACAAGAAGTTCCATTAATTCAAAAGCAATTAGTGTTACGTGCTAAGAGAGCTAGAATTCCTGTAATTATTGCCACTCAAATGATGGAGACGATGATTACAAGTTTAACACCAACAAGAGCAGAAGTAAATGATGTTGCTAACTCTGTAATGGATGGTGCTGATGCTGTAATGTTATCTGGAGAAACTTCTGTAGGTAATTACCCAGTTCAGGTTATTGAAAAAATGTCTAGCATTTTAGAAACAGTAGAAAATTCTAGCTTAATAAAAGTGCCACATGAAGCACCTCATGTAAGAACAAAAAGATTTATTACAAAATCTGTTTGTTACCATGCAGCATTAATGGCGAATGATATTAAAGCAAAAGCAATATCTACTTTAACTAACAGTGGGTATACAGCTTTTCAAATTTCTGCTTGGAGACCTAGCGCTCATATTTTAGTATTTACTTCTAATAGAAGAATATTAACACAGCTAAATTTATTGTGGGGGGTAAAAGCATTCTACTATGATAAATATGTTACGACTGATGAAACTATCGAGGATGTAAACAAAATGGCTTGCGAAAAAGGATTCCTAGAAGTAGGAGATATGTTAGTGAGTCTTGCGGCAATGCCGATGAAAGATAAAGGTATGGTAAATACCTTAAGAGTAACAGAAATAGAAGCTTTACATATGCAAGCTTAAATCAGTATACTACTTAAAAGCCTCAATCTTAATTCCTAAGATTGAGGCTTTTTTTTACTTCTTTTTTAAGGTACTTTAATCATAATTTAGTAGTACCATCAACCTATAAGTTATTTTTTGATCCTATAGGTTTGTAGGCGTAAGGTTGTTCTTAATTTTGGACTAACTAAATGTCGCAAAAAAGCTACTTATATGAAATACGAATTCTACGATACTAATTTAGGATCCATATTTGGGTTAACAGATGATATCAAGAAAGACGAAAAATCATTCCGTATTAATTCTTCTACTATTAGTTTTTTGTGGAACAGGAATAGTACCGCTTTAGAACTTACCATTGATGATGCAACCATCTTATTACAGCCTAATCAGATTGTTACCACCACATACTTGCATCATGTTTCCTTTGTAAGAACGGAGTTGCCTTTAACTAGTTTTTTATTCAATAGAGAATTTTACTGTATTGCAGATCACGATAGTGAGGTGTCCTGTAATGGAATTTTATTTTTCGGTACGCAAGATTTACCGGTGATAACAATTCCTGAAGCCCAAGAGAAAAAATTTGAAACACTTTATGAAATTTTTCAGGACGAATTTAATACTCCTGATAAAATTCAAGGAGATATGCTTCAAATGCTTTTAAAGCGGTTAATAATTATTTGTACGCGTTTGGCTAAAGACCAGCTTATCTTGAAAGATTTTGATAATGAACAAGTAGATGTTATCAGAAAATTTAATGTTTTGGTAGATACGCACTACAAGACAAAGAGAAAGGTAGCTGCGTATGCCGATTTACTTTTTAAGAGCCCTAAAACTCTTTCTAACCTCTTTGCAAAATACAATCAGAAATCACCACAACAAATTATATTAGAACGTATTACTTTAGAGGCAAAGCGTTTAATGCAGTATACGGATAAGCAAAATCAAGAGATTGCTTTTGAACTTGGCTTTAATGATTCTGCCCATTTTAGTAGTTTTTTCAAAAAAATGACGAGTATCTCTCCTACACAATACCGTGAAAACAAGTCGATCTTAGGCTAAGGGAAATTTCTACAACTAGTCGGGAAATTAGTGATAACAAAAAGCTTGTTTCTCATCGCATCTTTGTACTGTAATTAAAAAACAGCTAAAAGATGAAATCAAAAAATAAATCACTTTTCAACTTAATTGAAATATTCCGTAGTGCGCCTAAACAACGTTTAGCGCTTAATGCTATCCCGCAAACACATTGTTCGGAGAAATACCATCATGATTTTTATTGTGATGCGGAGAAGCCTTTTATATCAATTTAATAATTTTTAAAAAAAACATACTATTATGAGCACATTTAATGTACCTAAAAGAGACGAAGTATCAAGTTCAAATCAGGCCTTATTTGACAATTTAGAAAAAGCAGTAGGATTTGTACCTAATTTATATGCAACCTATGCCTATAGCGAAAATGCATTACAAAATTATTTAGCCCTGAGTGGTGCAAAAACATCACTTAAAGCAAAAGAAAAAGAAGTGGTAAACTTAGCCGTAAGTCAAGTTAATGAATGTTCGTATTGTTTAGCAGCACATACAGCAATCGGAAAAATGAACGGCTTTACAGACGAGCAAATTTTAGAATTACGAGCAGGTAAAGCATCTTTTGATCCTAAATTAAATGCTTTAGCAGCATTATCTAAAAACATTACGGAAAACAGAGGTGGTACAGATGCTGCTGTGGTAGCGAATTTCTTTGCAGCAGGGTGGACCAAAGAAAACTTAGTAGATACGATAGTGTTAGTAGGCGATAAAACAATTTCTAACTATTTACATA
The DNA here is from genome assembly GCF_019278565.1 of Cellulophaga sp. HaHa_2_95. Next base: position 686,653 of record NZ_CP058988.1, read on the forward strand.
AAACTACAGATGTACCTGTAGATTTTCCAGAAGTATCTCTAGCACTTTAATAGAATTCATTTTAATAAAAATAAGTAATCATTTAAATAAAACAAAAACATGAAAAATTTAGTAGTAGTATTAGCCGTAGCCTTAGGATCATTATTTTCAGTAAATGCGCAAGACATGAAAATGGGTAAAACAATTGCACTAGAGCAAACTAAGGGTGAGTTTACGCAAAAGCAAATTACAGTTGATGAAGGCACCTATACTTTTGAAATTGCAAACAATGCGGTAGGGCATGATGTAGGATTCGTTTTGGTGAAAAAGGGACAAGACATTACTAAACCAGAAAACCACATACAAACAGCTTATGTTACTAAAGCAGTAGGTACTGGTTTAAAGCAAACGTCTAAGCCAACAACCTTAACAAAAGGGGAATACGTTTATTTCTGTCCGTTAAACCCAACGTCTACAGATAACATACTAACAGTAAAATAATTTTTTAGTATTTCTTCATTAACCCCATAAATTAATTTTTATGGGTTAATGTTTTAAAAATCGAATTGTAATTGAATGGTCACCATTTTTTTCTCTTCGGTTTTTTCTTTTTTATCGGTGTTTAAATTTGCTAATGATATTCCTAATAAGCGTACAGAGTTTTCTAATTTCTCCTGATATAAAAGTTCTTTTGCGGTTTCTAATATGAGATTTTTATCCGAAATATAATAGCGCAAGGTTTTGCTTCGTGTTTGCAAAGTAAAATCGCTATACTTAATTTTTAAGGTAATAGTTTTGCCGGAAATAGTAGATTTTTTTAAACGGCGTTCTAGCTCGTTTGCAATATGCTCTAAACGTTCTAGCATAAAAATTTCACTACTTAAGTTTTCACTAAACGTACGTTCTGCTCCTACAGATTTTGGAATGCGATGTGGTTTTACGGTACTGTTATGCACTCCTCTTACTACATGGTAATAATAGGCTCCACTCTTGCCAAAATGTTCCGTTAAAAAGGCTTCAGATTTTTGTTTTAAATCAAAACCCGTGAAAATTCCTAACTTATACATCTTTTCTGTGGTTACCTTTCCAACACCATAGAATTTTCTAATTTCTAATTTCTCTAAAAATTCAATGACCTCTTCTGGATTTACTGTTTTTTGCCCGTTTGGTTTGTTGTAGTCACTAGCAACTTTAGCAATAAATTTGTTGATAGAGATACCGGCAGAAGCGGCAAGTCCTAATTCATCAAAAATGCGCTGCCTTATTTCCTCTGCAATTAAAGAAGCAGAGGGGTTTCCTTTTTTATTCACCGTAACATCAAGGTAAGCTTCGTCTAAAGATAAAGGCTCTACCAAATCTGTATAGTCATAAAAAATTTTTCTAATTTGCTGAGATATCTCTTTGTAACGCTCAAATCTGGGTTTTACAAAGGTTAGTTGCGGACAGTTGCGTTTGGCCATCACACCACTCATTGCACTGCGTACGCCGTACTTTCTTGCTTCATAATTTGCTGCAGAAACAACTCCTCTAATTTCACTACCGCCAACGGCTAATGGCTTCCCTTTTAAATCAGGATTATCCAGTTCTTCTACGGACGCATAAAAGGCATCCATATCTACATGAATAATTTTTCTAATAGGCAAATCAATTGGCATACTGCAAAATTAAACTATATTTAGGTTGATGAAAAGAAAAGATAAGACCGCAATTATACTTGGTGCTACCGGGCTAACAGGAGGACTCTTGCTAGAACGACTGTTGCACGATGAACGTTATGAGAAAATTAAATTATTTTCAAGATCATCGGTAGCAATAAAGAATCCTAAAATAGAAGAACATTTAGTAGATCTTTTAGCGCTAGAGGAACATACAGCTAACTTTACAGCAGATGAGGTATTTTGTTGTATTGGAACGACTAAAAAGAAAACTCCAGATAATGAAACCTATCGAAAGATAGATTATGGCATTCCTGTTGCTGCAGCAAAAGCAGCGAAAAATAATGGAATTAATACATTTATTGTAATTTCCGCATTGGGCGCAAGCGCAAAAAGTAATGTGTTTTACAACAAGGTAAAAGGAGAAATGGAAGAAGCGGTATTGGAACAAGAAATGACGAGAACGTTTATATTGCAGCCCTCTTTGATTGGAGGAGATAGAACTGAAAAAAGAACTGGAGAATGGCTGTTTAAGCAAGTAATGAAGGTGGTAGATGTCTTACTTGTAGGTCCGTTGAAAAAGTACAGAACTATCGCGCCAGATACGTTGGCAGCAGCAATGATTTGGTTGGCAAATAATGAATACAAAGAAGCTAGAATAGCATCAGATAGGATTAAGACTTTAGTGCAATAATATGGTTGAAATAGAACGAAAATTTTTAGTGTTATCTGATGCTTATAAGGGAGAGGCAAGCGCTAAAATTAGAATAGTTCAGGGCTTTTTAAATACAGATCCTGAACGTACGGTAAGGGTACGAATCAAAGGAGAACAAGGATTTTTAACCATAAAGGGAAAAGGAAATGATACGGGTGTCTCTCGGTTTGAATGGGAAAAAGAGATTACTATTTCGGAAGCAGAAGCCTTGCTGAAAATTGTAGAACCTGGTGGTATCGAGAAGTTCAGGTATGAAGTACTAGTAGGCAATCATACCTTTGAGGTTGATGAGTTCTTTGGTGAAAATGAAGGCTTGATAGTCGCTGAGGTTGAGTTGAAATCAGAGGACGAAGCTTTCAAAAAGCCAGTATGGTTAGGAGAAGAAGTCTCAGGAATAATAAAATATTACAATTCGCAATTGTGTAAGCACCCTTATAAGTCTTGGTAAATCACAAAAAAGGAATTAAACTAATATTTGTAAGCTTTCAAATAGTCTTCCGTAACAATTCCTTTTAAATGAATGATAACGAAGTATTCTAAAATTTCATCGACGGTATAGGTTTCAAACAAATTAGAAGATATTGAGCTTAGGTTTTCTAAGTTACCAAAATAGAGATTACAAGTAAGATCAATGTTTATGGTTGCTTGTATGAGGTTTCTTTTTTTGGCTCTTTCCAATAATTCCTTAAGGTGCTTATGTGTAAAACGCAGTTTAAAATCTGAATACAGCGTATTGGATTTTGGATAGTATTTTTTTAATCCGTTGATGTACGCCGGACTCATATTTTTAACAAAAAGAAACCCAATCCTGTAGATCTCAATGATAGACAGGATTGGGTTTGCTTCTTTTTTAGCCGTAATCGCTACAATTTCAAGTTCAGTCTTCTTTAAAAGAAAATCCAAACTATCAGTAACTATTGTTTCTTTTGTGTCAAAAGTTTCATAAATCGTTTTTTTAGAAATTCCCATCTCATGAGCTAAATCATCTAAGGTGAATCTCTTACATCCAAATCTTGTGAATTTAGCTATAGCTATTTCTAAAAAACGATCTTTATTTATCATGTGCTGGTCACTCTTTCGTTATTTCCATCCACCACCAAGAGCTTCATATAAATCTACAATAGCAACAAGTTGTTGTAGTTTGCTATCTATGATGTTAAGTTCTGCACTCAAGGCGCTTTGTCTTGCAGTTAATAGATCTAAATAGTTAGCATACCCATTTTTAAGTAATTCTTCAGAATTTGCTTCTGCTGTACGTAAAGCTTCCACTTCGTTCTTTCTAAATTCAAATTTTTTAGTTTCTGCCTCGTAGGTGTATAAAGCATTTGATACCTCGCTGCCTGCAACCAATAACGTCTTTTTGAAATTTAATAAAGAACTTTCTTGGTTTGCTAGGGCAACTTCTTTTTGCGTTTTTAATTTCCTTTGATTTAAAAGGGGTTGTGTCAATCCACCTACAATGGTTGCGAATAAGGAATTGGCGTTAAATAAATTATCTAACTCTAAACTTTGTAAACCACCAGAAGCGGTTAGCGTTAATGATGGATAAAAGCTACTATTCGCTACATTCGTGAGCTCAAAATCTTTGATTAAAGCATATTCTGCAGCCATAACATCTGGTCTGTTTCTCAGTAAGGTTGTTGGAACGCCCAGTTTCATTTCCTGATCCATACTTTGCGTATCAAGGCTGCTTCTTTCGAACTTTTGCGGTGCTTTACCTAAGAGTATACTAAGGGTGTTTTCTGCTTTAAAAATGGCAGCATCAATATCTACTTGTAATGCTCTGGCACTATTGTATTGTGCTACGTTTTGATCAACGGCAACTTGAGTTACTTGACCCGCATCTTTCAATGCCTTAATAGTGACTACACCACTTTCTCTTGTAGCTATAGTTTCTTTGGTTACTTCTAATTGAGCGTCTAAAGCTAATAAGTTGTAATAGGTATTTGCAATGCTGGAAATAAGTTGAGTTTTTACAGCTTGATGACCTGCAACGTTTTGTAAATAATCTGCTTGCGATGCTCTTTTATTGCTTCTTATTTTTCCCCAGATATCTGCTTCCCATGACAAGTCTGCTGTTACGTCATAAGTATCCAAACCTCCGGTAAATAGAGATCCAAATTGGCTATTTTCTGAAAATTCTTGACGGGTATAATTGGCGCCAACGCTTAATGTTGGGAAATACCCGGCTTTACCTTGCTTCGCATATGCTTGTGCGGCGATCATTTGCTGAAGAGCAATACGGACATCCATGTTGTTTTCAAGACCCTCCTGTATATACTCATTCAAATAGGGATCAGTGAACATAGTTTTCCAAGAAACATCGGCCATAGAAACACTATCCGTAGGTAAGTTGTCGGTACGGTAAAGTGCTTCGGTTTCTGCTAATTCTGGACGTTTGTAATCTTTTGCAACAAAGCAACCTTGAAGGGTTACTAAAACCACACTTAAGAGCATGGTTTTAGTTATATTTTTACGGTTTATAATAGTTTTCATAATTTTTATTCTTCAATAGTTAGTACTTCGGGTTTACTAGAAATTTTTTCCTGTAACCACTGAAATAATATGAATAATATTGGAATTACAAAGACACCTAAAATGGTTCCTATAAGTAATCCACCAACGGCACCTGTACCAATAGATCTATTTCCTTCAGATCCCACACCTTTAGCTAGTACTAACGGCATTAATCCTAAAATAAAGGCAAACGAGGTCATTAAAATAGGGCGTAAACGAGATTTGGCCCCATCAATGGCTGCTTCGACAATACTTTCGCCAGCTCTCCGTTTCTGCAAAGCAATTTCTACAATAAGTATGGCGTTTTTGGCGAGTAGTCCAATAAGCATAATTAAAGAAATCTGGAAATAGATGTTGTTTTCTAGCCCAAACAATTTGGTGCTTATATAGGCGCCAAATACTCCAAAGGGCAATGATAAAATTACAGCAAATGGTAATAAATAACTTTCATATTGCGCACTTAATAAGAAGTATACAAAGAGAATACTTAAACCAAAAATAAAGATTGTTTGGCTCCCTGCACTTACTTCTTCTCGTGTTAAACCAGAATAAGCAATGGTGTAATTATTTGGTAAGTTGCTAACTTCCTCTTCAATTACCCTAATGGCATCACCCGTACTAAACCCATCATTGGTAGCACCTGTTATGGCTGTAGAATTAAATAGGTTAAAACGGGTTACTGATTGTGGCCCGTATACACGCTCCAGTTTTACAAATTGTGTAATTGGTGTCATCTCGCCAGAATCTGTTCGTACATACATACTATTTAGATCATCAACATCTGCTCTGTCATCTGGTAATGCTTGAATATATACTCTAAATTGTTTTCCAAATCTAGAGAAATCTGAAGCATAAATACCACCAATATACCCTTGTAGTGTGGAAAAAATGCTATTAATAGGTACCCCTTTTTCTTTTGCTAAAGGCACATTCACTTCCATTTCGTATTGCGGGTAATTTGTACTGAAAGAAGATTGCGCATATTTAATTTCTGGGTGCTTCATTAAAGCCATGGCAAAGTCCTTATTCGCTTGATCTAAATCTTTGAATTCTCCACCAAACTTATCTAATAAATTCACCTCAAAACCTGCCGAGTTACCAAAACCACGGATACTAGGAGGAGAGAAGAATATAATATTAGCTTCTTTTATTCCTGCAGCTACGCCAAATAGTTTACCTGTAATGGCTTGTACTGAGGTTGCAGCATCTTCACGATCTGCCCAATCCGCTAATTTTATAATTCCAAAACCATAGTTACTCCCTTGTCCATTGATTAAACTTCTACCCTTTATAAAGTTTACGGCAACAATACCTTCAATACTATTTATTTTACTGTACAGATCTCTTGAAACAGCATCTGTTCTATCTAATGAAGCACCTTCTGGTAAAGCAATATTTGCAAAAATAATACCTCTGTCTTCATTAGGTACAAATCCTGTAGGTGTGGTCTGAGAAGCCCAGTATATACCTGCAACTGCAATCACTAATAACAATGGTGAAATCCATTTTCTCTTGTATAAAAACTGAAGCGATTTTCCGTATCGGTCTATAGTCGCATTAAATCCACGGTTAAAAAGCGTGTAGAAACGTTTTAAAGGACTTTTGCTTTTTAGTTCATCGTCATCCTTATGTCCTTTTAATAATAACGCACATAATGCAGGACTTAAAGTCAATGCATTTACAGCTGATATTAAAATGGCTATAATCAAAGTTACCCCAAACTGCTCATAGAATACGCCTGTAGGTCCGGTTATAAATGTTACAGGAATAAATACCGCTGCCATTACCAAAGTAATAGAGATAATAGCGCCGGATATCTCATTCATGGCAACTAAGGTGGCCTTTTTAGGGCTCTTTTCTCCTTCATCCAATTTGGCATGGACAGCTTCCACCACTACAATAGCATCATCCACTACAATACCAATGGCAAGGACTAACGCAAATAGTGTTAAGAGGTTAATAGAGTATCCAAAAACATTCAAGAAAAAGAACGTACCTATAATAGAAACAGGTACAGCAATTGCCGGAATTAATGTAGACCTGAAATCTTGTAAGAATAGAAATACCACTAAAAATACCAATAAGAACGCTTCTAATAGGGTACTAATTACCTTTTCTATAGACGCATTTAAAAACAAACTAGTGTCGTAAGGCACAAAAATATCTAAACCTTCTGGAAGGTCTTTTTTCACATCTTCTAATGTAACCTTAATATTCTCAATAATTTCTCTTGCATTAGAACCTTTAGTTTGAAAAATACCCATAAATACAGCTGGGTTGCCCATACTCATGGCATTAGCGGCATAGGATTGTGCATCTAACTCAATAGTTGCAACATCATTCAATCGAAGAAACTCTCCATTACCTAAAGCTTTAATAACAATATCTGCATATTGTTGCTTGTTTTTGAAACGTCCGCTATAGGTTAATGTATAGGAGAATGCTTCCCCATTATTCTGCCCTAAAGAACCTGCCGCAGCTTCTAAGTTTTGCTCAGCTAAAGCTGCAGTAATATCTGAAGGTATTAAACCGTACGTTGCTAATTTTTCAGGTTTCAACCAAATACGCATCGCATAATCTTGTTGAGAGAACAAACTAACATCTCCAACACCACTAATACGTTGCATGGCTGGTACCACATTTATTTTTAAATAATTCTGAATGAATGTTGCATCGTAATTTTCATTTTCAGAATACATAGAGATAAACATTAACGCACTCGTTTCTTGCTTTTGAGTGATCACTCCGGTCTGTATAACTTCTTGTGGTAATAATGCGTTTGCTCTAGATACACGGTTTTGAACGTTAACCGCAGCTATATCTGCATCTACTTCTTGATTAAAGTAAACGGTAATTTCTGCAGCACCTGTGTTAGAGGCTGTAGAGGTAATGTAACTCATACCTTCTACACCATTAATTTGTTCTTCGATAGGAATAATAACACTCTCTAAAACGGTTTCGGCATTTGCTCCCGCGTAAGATGCGGTCACCTTAATGGTTGGTGGTGCAATATCTGGATACTCCTCTATAGGTAAACTTGATATACTGATGACACCAAGTATTACGATGATAATAGAGATTACTGTTGAAAGCACTGGTCTTTCAATAAATGTTTTTAACATAACTAAATAAGTTTATAATTTGTTAATTCTTAAATAAAACCTCTATTGGTTTAATAGCCTCATCAAACGGGGTGTCTTGTGGTGTAATAGCCATTCCATCTCTTATTTTACCAACACCAGAGACAATAAGTTTATCACCAGCTTTTAGTCCAGATTCTACCACATATAAATTACCAACGGTACCTTGAATTTTTAAAATAGTAGATTTTGCTTTGTTGTCTTTATCTATGATAAAAGCTACAATATCTTTTTGTTGTTCAAATGTTGATGATTGAGGTAGTACAATAGCATCTTTATATTCTATTGGAAACCTAATTTTACCACTGTTTCCATTGGTTAAAATTTCATTTGGATTATCAAAAGCAGCTCTAATTTTAATCGTTCCTGTATTTTCATTTATTTGACCTGTACTTGTTTGAATACGGCCTGTTTCTGAATAAATTTTTCCGTTGGCTAAAACTAGGCTTAGATCTGGAGAATTTTTTATACGTTCTGCTTTTGTTGTTCCTTCAGATCTTTGTAAAAGATCTATATACTGCGCTTCATTAAAACTAAAAAAAGCATACACTTGACTAATTTCACTAACGGTGGTTAATGGCTTACTGTCACCAGGACTAATTAAAGCACCTTCTCTAAAGTTAATAGAACCAACATAGCCATCTACAGGACTCTTAATAGTGGCATAACCCACACTTGCAGAAACACTACTGTAATTTGCTTGTGCTTGTGCTAAGTTTGCTTTTGCGGTTTCTAATTGTACGGGGCTAATAATGTTTTTCTCTACAAGAGGGATTAATTTATTTACTTCTACTTGAGCTACGTTGATACGTGCTTTTGCTGCACCTGCATCTTGACTTAGAGATTGTGTTTCTAATTTAAATAACACTTGACCTTTACGTACTTTTTGTCCTTCGTCTACTAATACTTTCTGAATATACCCAGAAACCTTGGCTCTAACATCACTGTTAACTATACCTTCTATATTTGCTGGATATTCTTGATACCCTGTTACTGTTTTGGTTTGCATAGTAACAACCGGAAAAGAGGGGGCAGGGCCCTCTGGTGCTGCAGCTTTTTGTCCGCCATTGTCTCCACAACTTGAAACGACTAATAGTAGGGTTAATGCTAGTATCGTTAATAATTTAGTATGTCTCATTTTGTACTTAGTTTAGATATCGAATTGTTTGTTTGTTGTCTTTAATTTTAATCTTAATTCTTCAATAGAAGCAGAAGCTCCATCTATAAATTTTATATAATCGTTGTGAAAATTTAAATCAAATTTTTCTTCTTCATTTTCAATGCTTTTATTGTTTTGATGGTCCTTATAATTTTTAATTTCTAAGTGTAATTCACGTATTTCTTTCCAATCATTTATCATTTTATCAACATGCTGAATAATGGTATCTGCATTAATGATAAAATATTTTTTACGATCTCCGGTTTTTGTGAAGTACTCAATTTTTTTTAAGTCTTGTAAATGATTAAGGTGTGTAGAAATAGTGCTTTTACTGGCACAAAGGATAGTTACCATATCTTCAAACGTAGTCCCTTTTTTACCCGTAAGAATTATATAAGATAGTATACGTGCTGCGACAGGAGCCAATTGCTCTCTATTTTCTAAATGCACACCTAGTTTTTCAACTAAAGACATTTTTTCTTTACAAATATTTTTTGCCATTTTTTACTTTATTTTCCACTGCCTTCTGAATATAAAAAATTCATGTACAGTAAAATTTCGTGCAAATATATTTATTAGTTCGGAACAAACCGAACTTAAAGAACTCTAAAATGCTTTTTTATGAAAACTTTAGCAATTACTCAGCAAGTATACCTTCTTTGTCTATTAAGGAGATGGTTGTGAGTGCTTTAGTCTGTATAGTATTTTTTTTGAAAAGGAATTTCTTATCAAATAATTTATTATCGGAAAAGAAGGAAAGAGAGAAGACATTATCTAAGGCGAAGATTTCTTCTTGCAATGGCTCAAATTTTTTAAATGATTTAGCCTCCATAGTACCAAGGCCATGCCTTATGGTGGCCGTTTTATCTGTACTATTAGAACCGCTAGATACAATAATGGCCATTTCTATGGCACTATCCTTATTATTGATGAGGTAGGCATTCCATACTTTATGTAGCATTTCATCATCCCATTCATGGATGATGGCAACATAAACATCTTTGACGACCGGTATATCAATATCTTTTTTCAAGGATAGCTTTCTTTAGAAATTTTCACTAAAAATATAATTCGATTTCTTGCTTAAAGCGCAGATTTAAATTGTTCTAAAAAACGAACATCATTCTCACTTAGTAAACGAATATCGGTAATTTGGTGCAATAGCATGGCAATACGATCTATCCCTACTCCAAATGCAAAGCCAGAATATTCATTAGGATCAATACCACAATTGGTCAAAACATTTGGGTCTACCATTCCGCATCCTCCAATTTCTAACCAACCTGTTCCTTTTGTAATTCTATAATCTGCTTCTGTTTCTAACCCCCAATACACATCTACTTCAGCACTAGGCTCTGTGAATGGAAAATAAGAAGGTCTTAATCTAATTTTAGATTTGCCGAAAAGCTCTGTAGTAAAGAACTGTAATGTTTGTTTTAAATCTGCAAAGGATACATTTTTATCAATATATAAGCCTTCTATTTGATGGAAAAAACAGTGAGAACGAGCAGAAATAGCTTCATTTCTATACACTCTACCAGGAGAAATAGTTCTAATAGGTGGTTTGTTATCTTCCATATAACGTACTTGTACCGAAGAGGTGTGCGTACGTAATAGGATGTCAGGATTTGTTTGGATAAAAAAGGTGTCCTGCATGTCACGTGCTGGGTGATACTCAGGTAGGTTCAATGCGGTGAAGTTATGCCAGTCATCTTCAATTTCGGGACCTTCAGAAACGTTAAAGCCTATTCTTGAGAAGATATCAATAATTTGATTTTTAACGATAGATATTGGATGTCTTGAACCTAATTCTACCGGTTCTCCAGGGCGTGTCAAATCGCCATACCCGCCATTGTCATCTACTTTATCTTCAATAGCCTCCTTAAGTTTATTGATTTTTTCGGTAGCAATTGTTTTTAATTGATTGATAGTTTGTCCAAATTCCTTTTTTTGGTCATTAGGGACATTCTTAAATTCCGTAAAGAAATCATTTAAAAGACCTTTCTTACCTAGGTATTTAATTCTTAAGTTTTCTACAGCCTCTTTAGAGTCTGACGTAAACTTTTCAATTTCAGCAATATGTTCTTTTATTTTATCAATCATAACAATGGAATAGCCGACAAATTTAAAACTTTTATGGGAGTAGTACAGCTAACTGCTTCAAACTTTTTTAGTCAGACGTAAAATTGCACATTTTTTAGGTGTTATTTTAAATATTTGAGTCCTTAAGACTTAAAGGTTTAATGAAATGGGGTATTGCTTTCTCTTAAATTGAAACAGTGAAATCCTTAGTTTTTCTTACCCATTTTTAGGGTAAGGTGATTATCTTAAAATTAAATACTTAACGGTTTTAGTCTAAGTGGTAAATCTCCATAATATTGCCCAGAATACCTTCGAAATCAATTTTTAAATCGATTAATTTACCTGTGTGGATGTCAAACACCCAGCCATGTACTTTTAAACCATGATCTCTGTAGGCTTTTTGCACTGCTGCTGTTTTAATAAGATTCACGCATTGCTCTTCTACATTTAATTCTACTAGGCGTTCATACTTGTCATGCTCATTTTCAATAGCATTAAGTTCTTTCTTATGAATGCGGTAGACATCTCTTATATTTCTAAGCCAAGGATTTAAAATTCCTAAGTCTGCAGATTGCATAGCGGCTTTTACACCACCACAGCCGTAATGACCACAAACGACAATATGGTCCACTTTCAAGTGCATAACTGCATACTCTACGACAGACATGGCATTAAGGTCTGTACCTATAACCATATTGGCAATGTTTCTATGTACAAATACTTCGCCAGGACCTAAGCCCATTAAGTCTTCTGCACTTACGCGGCTATCAGAACAACCAATATAGAGCAATTCGGGGCTTTGCCCTTTGCCCATTTCATCAAAGTAGTTAGCATTCTCGCTAAGCTTATCATTGACCCACTTTTTATTGTTTTCGAATACAAAATCAAGATTCATTCGGTGCAAATTTATAGGATGTTAATATACGCTATTATGTAAAATGACTTACCAATTTTGGTAAGTCATTTGTTTATTTTAACAAGATTGATGCGTCTAATAAAAATCTACAGCACCAGTAGAAATATCATACATAGCACCAATAATTTTTATTTCGTCTTGTTTTTCCATTTCGGCTAATATTTCACTGCGGTCTCTAACATTCTTTATAGTCTGCAAAACATTTTCAGCAGAAACAGCATCTACAAATTCTAAATTTTTAGAATTTCTTAAATTTTCGTCTTTTGGTTCTTTTACGGCAGCTACGGCAGGCTCTATTTTGTTTATTAAAGCAGTTAAGTTACCCATCCTTGCATGATCGCAAGCTCCTTTGATAGCACCACAACTGGTATGACCAAGAACTACAATAAGTTTAGTTCCTGCTAATTTGCTAGCAAATTCCATACTTCCTAAAATATCTTCATTTACAAAATTCCCAGCAATACGTATGCTAAATACATCTCCTAAGCCTTGATCAAATACTAATTCTGCAGAAACACGAGAATCAATACAGCTAAGAATGGTTGCAAAAGGAAATTGCCCTTCGCTTGTGTCATTTACTTGTTCTAGTAAATTACGATTTGCTTTTAAATTATTTTGAAAACGCTGATTGCCTTCTTTTAGAAAATCCAATGCTTTTTGAGGAGTCATTGTAGATTGCGTTTCTCTTGTATGTGCCTTCATATATTTTTAATTTTGTTTATTATATTATTTATGGATACCTAGCTTAGACTTAAGTCAGATTTTGGTCGTTCATTAAAGAACTCGATATAACTTGTAGGGTTTTCCACAGTACCACGCTTAGATATTAATTTAATATCAATATTTCTTTCTTTTGCTTTTATAGAAAAATCTTCTAAAATTTCTATAATATCATTATCTAAATATCGTGTATTCAAAAGATCTAATTCTAAATAGGTGTCTTTAGGTAAGCTGTCCAATTCTTTTAGAATGGCGCCTTTGTTAAAGAAGGTTACTTCTTCTGCTAAAGTCATTTTAATTTTGTGCTTTCCATTACTATTATCTTCTATATGTAGAAAGTGAGAGTTTTGGTAACTTTTTAAAAGAATCACTACAATACCTACGGCTAAACCTAAGCCTATACCCACTAATAAATCCGTAAAAACAATCCCTACAACTGTCACGAAAAATGGTATAGACTGCTTCCAACCTAATTGATACATTTTTAGAAACAAGGAAGGTTTTGCTAATTTAAATCCTACAATAAATAGAATAGACGCCAATACAGATAGCGGAATCATATTCAAAAATGTTGGGATTAGGATCACAGAAATCAATAATAATAAACCATGAATAATTGCAGATACTTTAGACTTTCCTCCAGATTGGATGTTTGCAGAACTACGAACAATTACTTGGGTAATTGGTAGACCACCAATAAGACCTGATATCACGTTTCCTGTACCTTGAGCCAATAGCTCACGGTTGGTAGGGGTTACATTCTTATCAGGGTCTAGCTTATCTGTGGCTTCTACGCACAGTAGCGTTTCTAAACTAGCAACTAAAGCAATTGTAAAACCTGTAATCCAAACTTCTGGATTCGTGATAGCACTAAAATTCGGAAATTTAAATTGTGCTAAGAATGATGCTGCATCTTCTGGAATAGGAACACTAACTAAGTGCTTCGCAGAGATCGCCAATGTTTCATGGTCTTTTGTAAAAGTGAAATACAGGATACCAACAACCACTGCAACTAAGGGTCCTTGAATTATCTGGAAAAATTTCCCCATTTTGGAGAATACTTTATCCCATAATAATAAAATAGCTAAACCTATTATAGCAATTAATGTTGCTCCAGGGCTAATATTGTTAATTGTTTTAAAAATTTCAGAAAAGGTATTTTCTCCATCAACTTGAAAAAAGGAAAAATCTCCTTCTGGATCTGGATCATAACCAAAAAAGTGTGGAATTTGTTTTAGAATGATAATAATACCAATACCAGTTAGCATTCCTTTTATTACCGATGATGGGAAATAATAACCAATAACCCCTGCTTTTAAAATACCAAATATTATTTGGATAACTCCTCCAAGAACAACGGCTACTAAAAAGTTTTGATATCCGCCAAGCGTGCCGATGGCGGTTAATACAATTGCCGCTAATCCTGCGGCCGGGCCACTAACTCCAATTTTAGAGCCAGACAAAGCTCCTACGACAACACCTCCTATAATACCGGAAATAATACCAGCAAATAATGGTGCGCCACTTGCTAAAGCGATCCCTAAACATAGCGGTAAAGCAACGAAAAATACAACGACACTTGCAGGTAAGTCGTTTTTTAATGTTTTAAACATACATAACTAATTAAGCCCTTATTCAGATTTGGTAAAGGCAGATTTATAAACTACTAAAAAATACTCAGGATTAAATGGTAGCGACCTCGGGAGGAGGAAGTATAATTTTAGCGGTATGTAATGAATTGTTTAAGGTAGTTCTGTCATTGACAGAAATATTTCTTTGATCAGAAATGTAAAGTCGGAAAGAAAAATCAGAAGCGATGAATTTTTCTACTTCGTTGATTTTTTTACATTGGTGTTGCTCTTGTTGTTCCTCTTCATTCATGTTATTTACAAGCACAGAAGAATCATCGTCAATAAAAGTAACGATGGTAGGAGCCGCTAAGGCAAAAAGCCAAAATACGAGCAATATAAACTGGATTGTATTTTTTGAGATACGTAACATAGAAAAGAGTAAAGATAATAGTATTACTATTAAAAACTGTTAAGAAATGTTTAAATATCTTTTAGGAGTTTAATGTCCTCTGCCGAAATCCATCCCGTTTTTCCATCGGCAATCTTTACTTTATACCAATCATTAAGTGTTTCTAGAACCATCACTTTAGTGCCTTCGTGTAATCTAAAAGACTCTGTACTTCTCGCATTAGGCTCTGCTTGTATGATGCTTTCTTCTGAGAAGACAATGGCAGGGTTATCGTTTTTATACTCCTCATATTTTATATAGGCTAGAGCAATGGATGCGATGGAAATAAATAAAAATACCAAAGAGCTTATAAATAAAATTCGTTTTAAAACAGCGCTAGCTAAAAAGTAATAGAGAAGATAAGCAATAACAAAAAGGAAAATTAGAAAAACACTAGTGTAGGCCCATTGTTCAAAAGAAAAGAAAGAGGTAGCATTCTTGTATAGTTTCTTAAGTCCCGTTTCTGGTAAGACGGTAATAGCATCTAAGGTCATGTTCTGGGCATACGCCAAATTATTCTTGATATCAGGATCATTGGGTTTCAAAAGCAGGGCTTTCTCATAGTAATAGATGCTAGGCGCTATATTGTTTTGCTTATAGTAAACATTTCCAAGATTAAAATAGAGTTCAGAAGAGGCCTCATCATTAGTTAATATTTTCAGATAGGTTTTTTCTGCTACTTCGTATTTACCGTCATTATAAGCTTTGTTTGCGGCATCAAATAATGCTGTGCCTTGTGAAAAACCCAAAGCACTAGAGAATAAAATGAATATGAATAATATGTTTTTCACTTTTTATGTATTTTATAATTGCTTATCCATAGTAGAGATTACTTCGCTTGCTGCGTTATAATCTTGTTGCATTTGAACATTTGAAAAAGGACTGTAACGTGCCATTTCGCAGTTCTTTAACAAGGCAATAAACCCATCAGATGTGGCCTGGCTAACTTGCTTTTCTGTCAATAGTTGGGCAATTTTATCTTTACTAAATTCTGATGTTTCAATTTTTAACTTCGCTTTTAGGTAATTATGTAGTGCTTTTTCTAGGGCCACATAAAATGCCTCTTTATTTCCTAAGGTTTTCTTTGCTGCCGATAAATATTTTCTAGACAATTTATTTGCTTTTTTGATTTTGTTACCTTGAACATCACCGCGTATTGCTTCTCTCTTTTTGCCGAATAGGATGGCTAGAGGAATGAAAATTAAGGGCGCTAAAAGCCATAATAGATAGGCTGTTGAGCCAAAGAAATAGCTATTTCCTACTGGTTTTAATTCCGTTTTAAGTTTAATAAATTGAAATTGATTACCCGTACTGGCTACCTCCTGTTTATTTGTTGCATTTGCAGTGTTGTTGGAAGCTGATCCGTTAGAAGGGCCCTCTATAACATTTATTAGTATTTGTTCTGACGCCAAACTGATGTACTTTTCTGTTTTAGGATCAAAATAACTAAAGTTAATACTAGGGATAGGGTATTTACCTTTGTAGCTAGGTACAATCGTGTAATTATTTTTTACGCTGCCCTGCATTCCTGCAATGGTTGTTTTGATACTTTCATCAAACTCTGGCTCATAGACTTCTAGAGCACTAGGTAAGTTTGGTTCTGGCAATTGAAATAATTTTAGATTTCCAGATCCGCTTACTTTTACAGAAGCTTGCAGAGATTCTGATGCGTTTAAAGATTTTTTGCTGGTAGTGACAGAGAAATCAAATTTTCCTACAGCCCCACTGAAGTTTTCAGGTTTGCCTTCTAGTGGTAATTCTTTTACGTTTAAAGTTCTTCCTCCTGCAGAAACTGTTTTGTTTGTGGCGGTATATAATGGGCGTCCAAAGAAGTCACGTCTGCTAGTAGGTACTTCTACAGAAACATCTAAAGAAAGTGGTTCAATATCTAATTTTCCAGTTTTCTGAGGATAGAGTACAATACGCTTTAAAATTACATATTGATAAGGCTTACCTTCATATGTTCCTTGCTGTGCGCTGTACTGCTGTACCGGCATATCTTGGCTCCAGAAATTATTGTATTTGGGGCTATCTATAGGTCTAAAGTTTGTGACCCGGATAGAATTACTTACATAGAGTTTGTAGACCACGCTAACCGCCTCATTAAGATAAGGATTGCTTTTTGATACTTCTGCTACTAAATGTAAATTATCATCGGCAATAGATTCTGCAGAGGGTGGTGCATTAGGATCTTCTACAGCGGCACTTACTTCTATTTTTTTTGTGAGGGACTTGTAGGCCTTGCCATCTACAATAATACTTGCTTGGCCAATGGTAAATGTTCCTTTTTCCGTTGGCATTAATGTATAAGAGTAGCTTTTTGAGTATGATCTTACACCATTTACCCAAGAGTTTCTAATAGATTGTGCTGGACCCATCACAACGCGGAAACCTTCAAAATCTGGTGGATTAAAATTATCGCCGTCACGGTTCATCGTGAAGTCTACGCGTAGTCTTTCGTTTAAGCCAAGCTTTTCTTTACTTACGGCCATTTCAAAAGTTACTTCATCTTCTTGAGCTTTTACTACAAAAGCTAAGAACATTAGGGTAAGTAACGTAATATATTTCTTTAAAGTAAATACCATTACCAGTCTTTTTCGTTTCTTGTTTTAACGCCTTTTACTTTTTGGGCGTCCATCTTCTCTTGTACTTTTTTCTCTTCATTTTGCATGGCTTCTAAGAGATTTTGTACTTGCTGTTTAGATAGTTGACTTGGTCTTTTTTGTTGTTCTCCTTTTTTGTCTTCAGGCTTATCTCCTTTATTAGGATCCTTTTTTTCATCTTCTTTTTTGTCGCCTTCTCCGTCTTTCTTGTCTTCTTCTTGGTCTCCTTTATCGCCTTCGTCTCCTTGGTCTTTATTTTTATCGTCTTTTTGATCCCCTTGATTCTCGTCTTTATTGTCGCCTTCCTTTTTGTCTTCGTCCTGATCTTTTTTATCGTCTTTATCCTGATCTTGGTTCTTCTTGTCTTCGTCCTGTTGCTTTTTAAGCATTTCTTGGGCTAAAGCGAGGTTGTAGCGCGTTTCTTCATCTGTAGGGTTGTTGCGCAGCGCTTGTTTATAAGCTTCTACCGCTTTTTCATATTGCTTCTCTTTCATAAATACATTCCCCATGTTGTGGTATGCTTTATGTTTGTCCTCTTTGCTAGTGGCTGTTTCTCCTGCTTCTTTGTAGCGCGTAAAAGCTTCTCCAAAACTTTCATTTGAATAATAGGCATTGCCTAAGTTATAAGGAGCAGAGCTATTTTCTGTGCTTTTAGCAATCGCCTTTCGGTATTCTACTTCGGCGTTTATAAAATCTTTTTCCGATAATGCTTTATTAGCATCCCAAGTATAATTTACAGACTCTTGTAAGTTTTTTAGGCGCAGTTTTTCTTTCTCTTCTTTGTCTTCTTGTCCAAAAGAATAAGTGGCAACAAGAAGTAATAGGTATACTAAGTTTTTCATGTTACTCTTTTTTATTTTCATTAAACAAATTCAGTTTTCTTAACCATTTCGTTTTTCGATCTAAAACAAATACATCTAAAAATAACAATAGGAAAGCGCCGCCAACAAACCATTGAAACTGGTCTTTATATTCGGCAAATTGCTTCGCTTCAAACTCCTTCTTGTCCATTTGGTTTAGTTGTTCCTTAATATATTCTACAGCTTCGCTAGTATTATCTCCATTTATATACTCCCCATTACCTTCTGCGGCAATTTCTTGTAATATAGCTTCATTAAGCTTGGTAATTACTACATCACCATTCATATCTTTTTTTAAACTCTCTACAATACCATTTCTTTTGATGGGAATTGGAGCGCCTTTGGTTTTACCCACGCCGATGGTGAAAATTCTAATACCCTCTTCTGTTGCCTTTTCCACAGCTTCTTCCGTGGTGCCTTCTGCATGGTCTTCCCCGTCAGAGATAATGAAAAGTACTCTATTGGTTTGGTTTTCATCGTCATAATAAGTAGATGCTAATTCTATAGCTTCATTAATTGCCGTTCCTTGAGATGAAAGCATATCTGTATTCATGCTCTGTAAGAACATTTTTGCTGCGCTATAATCTGTTGTAATAGGTAGTTGTGGGTAAGCTTGTGCCGCATAGGCTATAATTCCGATTCGGTCACTACCCAGATGATTGATGATTTCAGATACCAATCGCTTTCCTTTTTCTAGTCTATTTGGAGCAATGTCTTCCGCCAACATACTCTTAGATACATCAAGTGCAAAAACAATATCTACTCCTTCTCTTTTAACCGTTTCTAATTTGGTTCCAATTTTAGGATTTACAAGTCCGACAACCAGCAAAGCTAATGCGACTAAGAATAGCACTAATTTTAGGGTAGACTTAAATATAGATTTTGAGGGCGTTAACCTTTTTAATAAGGTAAGATCTCCAAATCTTTTCTGTGCTTTCCGTTTCCAAAATTGTAAAAGCACAAAAACCACCACCAATACTGGAATGGTGAACAACAGATAAAAATATATTTTTTCTTCTAATTGAATCATGTTAAAATTCTTGTTGTGCTAAAATTTACACTTATATAAAGCTCTTAAATAGGGTGTGTCTTACTAGCCACTCTACGAGTAATAAAATGCCTGCTAAAAATAACCAAGGCCTATATTTCTCTTCAAATTGTGTGTATTTAAACTCTTCTATTTCTGTTTTTTCTAATTTGTTTATCTCATCGTAAATAGATGCTAAACTTTTATTATTGGTAGCTCTAAAATAAGCGCCGCCTGTTGTTTCTGCTATCTGCTCTAATAATGCTTCATCTATCTCTACTGGCTTCATACCGTATCTAAAAGACCCGTCACTATTAATGGCGATAGGAGATAATGCATTTCCGTTGGTACCTAATCCAATGGTATAGGTTTTTATGTCATATTCTACCGCTAATTCTGCAGCAGTTTGTGGTTCTATAAAACCAGAATTATTGATCCCATCGGTAAGTAGGATAATGACTTTGCTTAAGGCTTTACTTTCTTTAAGTCTGTTTACAGAAGTAGCTAGCCCCATGCCTATGGCTGTACCATCTTCTAAACTACCATAGGTAATTTCTTTTAGCGCATTTAAAACAATGCCCTTATCACTTGTTATAGGTGTTTTAGTATAGCTTTCTCCAGCATACACTACCAATCCTATACGGTCATTAGGTCTTTTTTTGATAAAATCTGCAGCTACTTTTTTTAAGGACGCTAAACGGTTAGGTTTTAAATCTCTAGCAAGCATACTAGAAGAAACATCAATAGCCATTACAATATCTATACCTTTAGTTGTTTTTGTTTTTGTAGAAATATCTTCTGTTTGTGGTCTTGCCATAGCTATAATAATTGCGGCTAAGGCTAGTAGACGAAGTACAAATAGAAGAGGCTTCAATTTGGGTAGTAGACTATCTGTAGCGAACCCTTTTATCGTTGTAATCTTTAAGGAAGCTGTTTCTTGTCTACGCTTAAAAAAATACCAAAGCACAGCTACTGGAAGTAGTAAAAACAACCAAAAAAATTGTGGATTAGCAAATTCAATATTCTCAAGCATCTATTATTCTGTTTTTACATCTATGGTTGATAAAATACGGGCTACTACGTCATTAGCATAAGTGTCTTCTTCTAGCCAAGTAAGTATTATTTGCTGTTGAAAACCTTTACCGCCAAACGTTACAATCGTATACTTTCCATTAACCAATTCATCAGATCCTGGCACTGAAAACTTCCCAGAACCATATGTTTTTAATCCTTTTACAGCGCTTGCTGTAGTAAATTCTTCGGTTTTGGTTATAATATTTTTTGCTCCTTGTGCTTCAAATTGCTGAATCACAGCATTTACAGAGAGCTCCATATTTGGCTCTACCGGCTTTGTGAAAGTTGTGGAAGATACACCAACGCTAAAGAGCCCAATAGAACTTCTGTACATAAACACTTGTACCTCTTTTATATCTGCTTTTAATTCTGGGGTAAGCTCAAACTCTTGTCGTATTAAAACTTTAGGAGTTTCTATAGTGATAGGAGGATACCCATAGGTGCTCGAGATCCATTCCGTCTCTAAAAGCTCTTTTGTAGGATGCCCTAACACCGTATCTTTTACGTAGCTAAATCCAAAATAACTCACCGCACTTACTATAGAAATTATAACTACGGCAGCTGCAATAACTACTGTAATAATAATTTTATTACGGTGTTTTTTGCGTGCTAATTCTTCTAGATATTCCTCACGCTGCAACAATTCTTCTTCGGTAGGCGGGGGAATAGCATCTTTAGTTTTTGTGACAATATTTTCAATAGCCTTTCTGTCTTGCTCAGCTACAGAGGTGTCTGGCTTAGACTTAGCGAATTTTACTAAATCTGATGTTTGTAAAATATTTTTAAATTGACGAATGGTTTCTTCATCTAATTTTAAGTTCCCAGCATCTTTAAGCATTTCTAGCTTGTTGATTAACTGGTCAGTAGTACTTTCCAAGGCAGAAATATGAACGTCTTCTTCAAGATAAGAACGGACAATATCTGTTAGTTCTGAATAGTATTGCTTGTATTCATCCTGAATTAAATATTTAGAATTTTCTAATTTTTTAAGTTCAAGCATCGCTCTATCATAAGGTGGTAATAAAGCAACTTTTTCTTCTTCTGTCAATTTCTTCTTTCTCCAGATGAAAAAATACAGTAATCCTGCAAGGACTAATAGACCTGCAATGATTGCAAAAATCCAAAACCAAGGAAAACTACTTTTCTTTTCAACATTAATAATGTCCTTAATGTCAAAAAGTTGTTGTGCTACAGTATCTACAGGAACAGTGTTTACATAAATGCTTACAGAATCTGTAGTAAAAAATTTTTCATTAATGATGATCTTTTGAGGCGGAAGTGTATAAGAACCAGAATCAAATTGTGTTAATGCGTATTTTTTTATTAAAGTAAGCTTCCCATTTTCTGGAATGGTATCTACAGCAAAAGACTCTACCATCTCTAGTGGAGCAAAAGACTGTGCTTCCTCGGGGAATGTGACTTGGTCTACTTTATCTACGCTCACATTTACGGTGAAGTTTATTTGCTCTCCAATTTTAATATCTTTTATATCAACTACAGAAGCAACTTTGGCGTCTGACTGTGCAAATCCAAATGCGCTTACAAAAAGTAAGCACAATAATATGTATCGTTTGTATAACGAAAAGTAAGAAATAAGTAGGGTATTATATTTTATCATTTTTATCCTCTTCGCTTAAAATAACCTAATAGTTTTTTGACATAGCTTTCATCTACACGACATGCAAGAACACCGCAACCAGATTTTGAAAATGTAGTCTGAAAATAAGTAATACGCTCTTGGTAATATTTGCCGTAATTGAGGCGTACCTTTTTAGATTGTGTGTTTACCAATTGTAACTGGCCAGTTTCTGCATCTTCCATTTGTACCATTCCAATGTTAGGGATGGTTTCTTCTCTTTCATCGTAAATGCGAATTCCGGTAACATCATGCTTTTTACCCGTAATACGTAAAGTTTGTAAGTAATCGTCTGTAATAAAATCAGAAAGAACAAAAACAATGGCTTTCTTCTTCATTACATTGGTTAAATACTTCAGAGCAACCGCTAGATCTGTCTTATTGCTTTTAGGTTTAAATTCAATAAGTTCTCTGATAATTCTCAGCACATGACTCTTTCCTTTTTTAGGAGGAATAAACAGTTCTATTTGGTCTGAGAATAATATTAATCCAACTTTATCATTGTTCTGTAAAGCAGAAAATGCAAGGGTAGCAGATATTTCTGTAATTATTTCGTTTTTAAATTGATTAGAAGAGCCAAAAAGTTCAGAACCACTCACATCTACCATAAGCATCATGGTGAGTTCTCTTTCTTCTTCAAAAACTTTGATGTAGGGTTCGTTATATCTTGCCGTAACGTTCCAGTCAATAGCACGCACATCATCACCAAATTGGTATTGACGTACTTCGCTAAATGTCATCCCTCTACCTTTAAATGTGGAGTGGTATTCCCCTCCAAAAATATGGTCAGACAGACGACGCGTCTTTATCTCGATTTTACGAACTTTTTTTAATAACTCTTTGGTATCCATTTTCCTCTCTCTACCCTCTCCCTATAAGAGAAAGGTCTTTTAAAAACTTAAATTTTTAGTATCCCTAGTAAAATACTTCCTGTCAGGAAGTATTTTAGGATGAGATTTAAGGAACCTCTATTTCATTTACAATTTTGTTAATGATGTCTACTGAAGTTATATTTTCTGCTTCCGCTTCGTAAGTAATTCCAATTCTGTGTCTTAAAACATCATGTACTACAGCTCTAACATCTTCAGGAACAACATATCCTCTTCTTTTTATGAAAGCGTAACATTTAGCAGCATTTGCTAAGTTGATACTCCCTCTTGGAGAGGCTCCAAAACTGATTAATGGTTTTAAATCTTCTAACTTATATTTTTCTGGGTAACGTGTAGCAAATATGATATCCAAGATATATTTTTCAATCTTTTCATCCATATACACTTCTCTTACCGCTTTTTGAGCGCTAAGAATTTGTGCTGTAGTTACTACAGCATTTACCGTTTCATAACTTCCTGTTAGATTTTGACGCATAATTAATTGCTCCTCATTCATTTTAGGATAATCAATTACTGTTTTCAACATAAAACGGTCAACTTGAGCTTCTGGTAACGGGTAAGTTCCTTCTTGCTCTACTGGGTTTTGTGTTGCCATTACTAAAAATGGTTTGTCTAATATAAAAGTTTGATCACCAATGGTCACCTGCTTTTCTTGCATCGCTTCTAAAAGAGCCGATTGCACTTTTGCAGGTGCACGGTTAATTTCATCTGCTAAAACAAAGTTGGCGAAAATAGGACCTTTTTTAATAGAAAAATCATTGTCTTTCATATTAAAAATCATAGTACCAACAACATCTGCAGGTAGTAAATCTGGTGTAAACTGTATTCTACTAAAACTACCTTTTACTGCTTTCGCTAAGGTGTTAATCGCTAAAGTTTTTGCTAATCCAGGAACACCTTCTAGTAAAATGTGTCCTTGGCCTAAAAGCCCAATTAGTAATCTTTCAACCATATACTTTTGACCAACAATAACCTTGTTCATCTCCAGCATTAATAAATCTATAAAAGCACTTTCTTGCGCAATTTTCTCGTTGATAGCACTAATATCGATTGAAGTATTTTCTTCCATATGCATTATATATTTGGACAAGCTAATAAATAGATACGCAAATTGAAAATTTATTTAGATATCCGCTGTTAACAATTGGTTAAAAATTAACAAAAGCCCTAAGTTTTATGAAGGCTTTAAGGTATTTATTTTTTAATTTCACATTCTGATGGGAAATAATACAAATTATTCGAAAATTATAGCAGGAACCATGACTTGGGGAAGTTGGGGAAAACAATTTTCTACGGAAGAAATGGTGGTATTAATGGAGCAATGTTTGGTGCTAGGAATAACAACATTCGATCACGCAGATATTTATGGGGATTATGGAACGGAAGCAGCTTTTGGAAAAGCATTTAAAGCGAGTACTTTGGATAGGTCTAAAGTGCAATTTATAAGTAAGTGCGGAATTCAGATGACCTCTGGTAGGGAAAATGATGTGAAGCATTATCAATACGATAAAGATTATATTATTTCATCTACAGAAGCATCCTTAAAAAAGCTCAATACAGACTATTTAGATATGTTATTGTTGCACAGGCCAAGTCCACTTTTGCAACCGGAGGAGGTTGCAGAAGCTATATTGAGTCTTAAAGATTCAGGAAAAATTAAAAAATTTGGTGTTTCCAATTTTACACCTTCTCAAATAGGCTTGCTAGAATCAGAAATAACCGTGTCTGCAAATCAAATAGAATTCTCTTTGACTCAGAATGATGTTATGGAAAACGGTACACTAGATGATTGTATGTTGCATAAACGCATGACCATGTGTTGGAGTCCTTTAGGGAGTTATTTCAGGGCGCACAGTGCAAAATCAGAACGTATAGCCTTGGTGCTTAAAACACTTATGGAAAAATATAATGCATCAGAGAGCCAGCTACTCTTAGCGTGGTTGTTAAAACATCCAGCATCAGTTTTTCCTGTAGTCGGCACTACGAATTTTGATCGCTTGTCTGAATCTGTAGCTGCTGTAGAAATAAATTTAGAATTACAAGATTGGTTTTTACTATTAGAAGCAAGTCAAGGAAAGGAAGTCGCATAATTAATTTTTAAAAATAAGCATGAATAAAACAGTTTTAATTACCGGAGCAACTAGTGGAATAGGAAAATCTACAGCTATTTTATTCGCTGCAAATAAATTTAATTTAGTGTTGTGTGGTAGAAGGCAAGAGCGCTTAGATGCCTTGCAGCAAGAGTTAAGTAAAGAAACAAAAGTACATACTTTAAATTTTGATGTGAGGGATAAAGTAGGGGTTTTTGCCGCAATACAATCCTTGCCATTAGATTTTGCTGATATTGATATCCTTATCAATAATGCAGGGAATGCTCATGGTTTAGATACGATTGATGATGGAGATACAGAGGATTGGGATGCAATGTTGGATATTAATGTAAAAGGATTACTCTATGTATCTAAGGCTGTTATTCCTAAGATGACCGCTAGGAAATCTGGACATATAATTAATATAGGTTCTACAGCAGGCAAAGAAGTGTACCCTAAAGGCAATGTGTATTGTGGTAGTAAACATGCTGTTGATGCCATCACTAAGGGAATGTTGATAGACTTAAATCCTTACGGGATTAGGGTAGGTGCTGTTAATCCTGGTTTGGTAGAAACAGAATTTAGTAAGGTTAGGTTCAAGGGCGATGAAGATAAAGCAGAAAACGTCTACAAAGGATTTCAAGCTTTAAAACCAGAAGACATTGCAGATATTATTCACTTTGTAGTCACCAGGCCTTACCATGTAAATATTGCCGACTTAATTGTGATGCCAACAGCTCAGGCGAGCTCAACAATTGTAAATAAAAATTTATGATTAATAAACGCTTACTTGTTAAAAACCTTCTTGCGCACAATGACGAGAATAGTTTTTACGATAAAAAGCGTTTTATAAGTATTGGAGAGCGCGAGGGAAAAGCTAAGTTTTTAAAACATGTTTGTGCCCTTGCAAACAGCAATCCTAAAAATAATTCTTTTATAGTCATAGGGGTAGAAGATGAGGATAATAAAATTGTAGGGGTAGATTTCTTTGATGACAGCAAAATTCAAAACCTGGTCAATGCCTATTTAGATCAGCCACCATTAATTTCTTATGAAAATATCCCTTTTCCTAATTTGCCAGAAGGAAAAGTAGTTGGTTTGGTGACCATCAAGTCTGCGGGTAAAGTTTGTTCACTCCGTAAAAATATCTGGAAATATTATGGAGGATCTGTGTTTTTTAGAGAGGGGAGCATAAGCTTGCCAAAGGCTTATGGTATTGAATTAAAAGATATGAATTCTGAGGCTGTTGCTACCATAGAGTTACATGCAAGAAATAATATCGAATTAACTTTAGATGGTGTTATAGATTTTATAAACCATCGTCATAAGGATTTGAGTAGTAGCTATAAAGTTTTTAAAGAACAATTTGTAGTTTGCTGGGCGGGTAATAAAAAGAAGGTAGCAAATGAAACCTATTATTCGCGTGTAGATATTGAGCTTATAAATGAGCAGGTAAAACTTTTTTATTCTGCCTTAGATGAAATTACCATACATTATGATGAGGATTCTTTCAATACGGTAGAGTATGTTCAATTGGGCTTAGGAGAACAACAAAAGTATTATCCTTTAGAAAAGGTGAAAATTACCTTTCATGAGAATGGCACTTATACCATCCAAAGCCAATTGGTTTTTGAGGCTCCGCAGTATGATAAAAAAGTGTTACATCATATTTATAATTCTAATGGTGTATTATTACAGAAGTTAGAGAAAAATATGGCGTTATCACGATCAGAAAGTAAGGATCTAGAATTATTACCTGCGACCTATCTAATTTGTTTCTTAAACGGATTTGAAGAAGCAAAATATTTCATGGAAAGCGCAAGGCCGCTTCTGAAAAAAATAAATGGTAAGGTGTACCAATCTTTAAAAGAATCTTTGCGAATAATGAGAAAAGTAAAATATAATTAATAATTACATCTATTGGTGCTTTTTAAGGAATTAGGTATCTTGATAAAAAATAAATAAACACAAACCGAAATGGGACTATTTGACGAAATAAAGAAAAAACTGAGTCACGAATTTATAGATATTATAGAGTGGCTTGATACTTCAGATGATACTATCGTACATAGATTTGAAAGATACCAAAATGAAATAAAGAATCAGGCAAAATTAATTGTTCGTGAGGGCCAAGTAGCGGTATTCATTAATGAAGGGCAATTAGCAGATGTTTTTAAACCAGGTACGTATACTTTAGATACTCAGAATTTACCAATTCTTACTACTTTAAAAGGATGGAAATATGGGTTTGATAGTCCGTTTAAAGCAGAAGTATACTTTGTAAACACACATTTGTTTACGGATGAAAAGTGGGGCACAAAAAATGCGATTATTTTAAATGATGATCGTTTTGGATTGACTGAAATTAGAGCTTTTGGTACATACAGCTTCCGCATACAAGATGCAGGGAAATTTGTGGTAGATGTGGTAGGTACGGATGGTAATTTTACCAATTATGAAGTCAATGAGCATTTAAAAAGCCTAATTGTTACGCGTTTTACAGATACTGTAGGAGAAGCTAATTTACCTATAGAATTGTACGCTGCAAATACATCAGAATTGTCTGAGACTTGCCAGGAGGTTATGCAGCCAGAATTTGGCCGTGTCGGTATTTTATTAGAAAAATTTTATATCGAGAACGTTTCTATGCCCGAAGAGCTTAAAAAAGAAATCTTTGAATATTCTAGACTAGATAAACTAGATATGGGCAAGCTTACGCAGTTCAAGACGGCAAAAGCTATAGAGGAAGCTGCTAAAAATGAAGGTGGTACCGCTGGTGCAGGAATGGGCATGGGTATGGGCTTTGCTTTAGCACAACAAATGGGTGGAATGATGAATCCGCAAATGGCACAACAGAATAATCCTAATATGCAGCAAGCAGCTGTTCCACCACCTATGCCAGTGCAGGTACTATATCATTATGCTATAAATGGTACGCAGATGGGACCTGTTCCTTTTGAGAAATTAAAAGAGCTTTTTGCAAATAGAACGGTAAATAAAGATACTTTAGTTTGGAAACAAGGAATGGCCAACTGGTCTGCTTTGCATGAAATAGAGGAGCTTAAATCGTTTTTAGGAGGTAATACACCACCACCGCTCCCTATCTCATAATCCTATTTAAATAAAAATAAATGTTGGTGTGCCATAAATCCAATGTACAGTTTAATGGTAATTCATGGAAGAAACATTTTTAAGTGAACATAAGAAATCATGTGCTAGCTGTGGTGCGGAGCTTAAATTTAAACCAGGTTCTGATCAGCTAAAATGTGAATATTGTGGTTATGAAGAATTTATAGAGCAAGCAAAAAGTAGCTTTGAAGAGCTAGAGCTTCAGCATTATCTAAAAGTAGTTGGAGACAATGCGTATACAGAAACGATAGAGTTACTTCATTGTAAAAACTGTGGTGCTAATCAGCATGTAGAGGAGAATTATAAATCTTTAGATTGCGTGTATTGCGGGGATCCTTTGATTCGGGAAGATGTTGTAAAAGAAGGGTGGATTTTACCCGGGGCATTAGTGCCTTTTCAGATTGACGCTAAAAAAGCAAAAGCGACTTTTAAAACGTGGGTTAGTGGCCTTTGGTTTGCTCCAAATAAATTAAAAAAAGCGGCCTTAGATGCAGAAGGCTTACATGGTCTATATGTGCCCCATTGGACTTTTGACGCTAATTTGTATGCTACCTATAAAGGGCAAAGAGGGGACTATTACTATGAAACACAACGCTACAAAACAAAAAGCGGAACACAAACCAGGCAAGTACGTAAAACGCGATGGTCAAGCGCATCTGGTTCTGTAAATGGTTTTGTGGATGATATTTTAATAAATGCTTCTCAAAAAAAGAGAAGAGATATTCCTGCCAAAATTGCGCATTGGAACTTAAAGGAATTAGTAGGGTTTAATTCAAAATATTTGTCTGGTTTTGTAACCGAAAAATATACCATTTCGTTAAAAGAAGGGCACCATCAATCTTTTCAGGAAGCAAAAAATATTGCCTATAGTTGGATTCGTGGAGATATAGGCGGAGATACACAAAGGGTAGATCATGCAGATATTAAACTGTCTGATGAAACCTTTAAACATATTTTAGTCCCTGTTTATATAAGCTCATACAGCTACAATGGTAAAGAATATCAATTTTATGTCAACGGGCAAACAGGTGCCATTAGTGGCGTGAGGCCTTATTCTTTTTGGAAAATATTTTTTTTAGTAGTTTTTATCATCATTATTATAGCAGTTATTGCGATTTTTACACAATCATGAGAGTATTAGCCATAGGAGATATCCATTCAGGATTAAAAGCATTAGAGCAAGTTTTAGCAAAAGCAGAAGTAACCACGGAAGATCAATTGATTTTTTTGGGGGACTATGTGGATGGTTGGAGCCAAGCTACAGAAACCATAAGTTACTTGATAGGCTTAAAGAAAACACATAATTGTATTTTTATCCGGGGCAACCATGATGAATTGTGTAAATCTTGGTTAACAGAAGGAAAGGATAATCCTACGTGGTACCAACATGGTGGTGAGGCTACCGCAAATTCTTATGCAAAATTAGACAAGCGGTCTAAAGAATTGCATATTGATTTTTTTAATACATTGGAAGATTATCATTTGGATGAAGATAAACGTTTGTTTCTTCACGCAGGATTCACTAACTTAAAGGGAGTGGATTTTGAATATTTTTCAAAAACTTTTTACTGGGATAGAACATTGTGGGAATTGGTACTTTCGTTAAATCCCAATTTAACGCCAGATCATGAGTATTATCCCCAAAGGTTATCTCACTATTCAGAAATTTTCATTGGGCATACACCGGTAACTAGAATTGGTAAAACTACGCCACAGAACGCAGCGAATGTCTGGAATGTAGATACGGGAGCGGCATTTAAAGGACCTCTTTCTGTTATTGATATTGAAACAAAACAAGTATGGCAAAGTGATCCTGTTTATACATTTTACCCCGATGAAAAAGGGAGAAATTGATTGCTTAAAATATAAAAAGATTATAACCTAATTATAAGTATTATTACGAACTTTGAAAAAAACAGAATATGTCAGCACAAAATATTAGAATAGAAGTAATGCGGGCAATTGAGGAGAAAGTAAATGGTTTTATTGATCAGTACTTAATCCCAATTCAAGACATTTGGCAACCAACAGATTTTTTGCCAGATCCGCAAAGCGATGGATTTCTTGATGCTGTGAAGCAAATACAAGAAGAGTCTAAAGAGCTAGGATACGACTTTTGGGTTACCATGGTTGCAGATACCGTTACAGAAGAAGCATTACCAACCTATGAATCTTGGTTGATGGATGTTGAAGGTGTGGATCAGCATGGTGAAAACAAAAATGGCTGGTCTAAATGGGTGCGCCACTGGACTGCGGAAGAAAACCGCCATGGAGATGTTTTAAACAAATATTTATACCTATCTGGGAGAGTTAATATGCGTGAAGTAGAGATTACTACACAGCATTTAATTGCGGATGGTTTTGATATAGGTACCGATAGAGATCCTTATAAAAACTTTATATATACTTCCTTTCAAGAGTTAGCTACCAATATTTCGCATAAGCGTGTGGGGCAGATGGCTAAGAAGAAGGGTAATGTTTTATTAGGTAAAATGTGTACGATCATTGCGGGAGATGAGATGCGTCATCACTTGGCTTATAGAGAATTCGTGAAATCTATATTTGAGCACGACCCAAATCAAATGATGTTGGCTTTTGCCGATATGATGAAAAAGAAAATTGTGATGCCTGCGCACTTTTTACGCGAGTCTGGTGGTACAATTGGTTCTGCATTTGAGAATTTTTCTAATTGTGCACAACGTTTAGGAGTGTATACGGCATTAGATTACATTGATATTCTTAAGAAATTAAATGCTTACTGGGAGCTGGGTAATATCCGTGCTTTAAATGATGATGGTGAGCGTGCTAGAGATTATTTAATGAAATTACCGGATAGACTGGAGCGTATAGCAACGAGAATGAAATTTCCCGAAGATCAGTACCACTTTAAGTGGGTTGATGCTAACGGAAGGTTATAAAAGCAATAAAGGCGATATTTTAATATCGCCTTTATTATTTAAAGTAGTTTGTATAGAATTACAACTTACCATGCTTATGTTCGTCTTGCCATTTGGTTAATTCAGTCCATTTACCTTCATAACACATTTTTGCCTGCATGGGCCATGAGGCAGGATCATGAATCTTGTACCTATTACCTCCGCCATCAAGAACTTTCTGACAATCAGCAACAGATGCATCAGAAAGAGCTTTCCATGTTTTTATGCCACTTTCTTTAAACATAGATTCAATTTTTGGCCCAATTCCTTCTACTAATTTTAAGTCGTCTTGTTTAATCGTTTTGCCAAATGCTGCTTTCGCTGCCGCGGCATCAAACGCAATTGCAGGTGCCACAGGAGTTACTGGGGTTATGGGGGCAACGGCGGCAGGTGGTTCAGGTGCTGCAAAGTTGGAAACAGGAGCAGGGGTTACCGGTTTTGCATTTAATTTCTGCTGACAGGCATATAAATCTGCTTTTAGGCGTGCATTTTTTTCTTCACACATGTTCAAATCTGCAGAATTATCAATGGTAGTATTCCCAGATTTTCCTAGAAGATAACCTAAGATTGCACAAATAATTCCGACTAAAGCTGGGATAATCCAACACCAAATATTTAAGTTTTCAAAATTCATTTTAATATGTATTTATTGTTTAGGTGATTATTTAGTTTAAGGTGATGACTGTTCTTCTGTTTTGACTGCGACCTTCTTCAGTATCATTGGTAGCAATTGGAGTGTCTGGCCCTTTTGAGGTAGCTATGATTTTTGAAGCTTCAATACCATTGTCGCTGAGATATTGCTTTGCGAAGTCTGCGCGCTCTTGTCCTAAGCCAATATTGGTAATTCTATTTCCTTGGCTGTCGGTATGACCAACAACACTGCAATTGGCTCCTGCTACCTTATCGAGATATTTAGAAATGTTCGCAATTTTTTGGCGTTCATCAGCGCTAAGATTTATAGAGGCTTCACCAGTATTAAAGTAAAGTACTAACGGGTCTGCTTTAATCTTGTCATAAAGTGCTTTCATTTCGTCTTCTAGGTCTTCGTGCTCATTTGAGAAAGCGTAGCTTACAGGGCCTAGAAATACGTTTTCAGAAGAGCTTATCATGTCTTCTTTCAGTGCTCCTAAAATATTTAAGGAAGATGAGGGTATCCCTTGTGCAACCAAATGATTTTTAATAGCATTTGCTCTAGCGATACCTAGATTTGGAAAAGCAGATTTATTGGCTTCATCGCTAGTATAAAAGCCTGTAATGTCAAATACTTTACGTCCATTTTCTCCTAAATGAGATTTAATTCCGCCAATACCTTCCGTTACTTTTGCTGATAAAGGCATTAAAATGGAAGAGGAAGATCTGTTGAAATTAAAATTATCGTTGGTGTCATAAGAAAAAGACCCATCTGAAAATTTGAAAGGATATGCCGTTGTTTCTGGCAGGCTTTCTTCTACAACTTTGGTTTCTGTGATTTCTGTGGTTTCTTCACAACAACTACAACAGGTCATGAAGAAATAAGTACCTAGGAGAATGGTAATGATTATTCCTAAAAGGTAAAGGGTTTTTTTTGTCATTGTTAATGGTTATTTAGGGTTAACTACACCAAAGTATTAAAAAAAACCTTAAAATGTTAAATTTTTCTATATTAAATATTCATTATCAAACAGATAACTAATTGTGAATGTTAAATTATGTTGTGGAATTGGAAAGTTAATAATCATCAAACTATACAGTTTTTCCTACCATCTATACGAAAATAGGCATGTTTTTAAACTTAATTTTAGATATTAGAACTGTAAAAAATAAACCCTTATTTCTCCCGACAAAGTTCCGGCATTGAAATAAGGGTTTTTATAAAAAGAAGCAGTTTTCGTAAAAATAAAACTGCTTTAAACTTTTTTGATTAGTTAGTTGTAAGCCACGTAATACGTAAAAAGGTAGTATCTGGCTTTTTTATAACTTAAAGATCAAATTTGATTCCCTGAGCAAGAGGGAGCTCTGTAGTGTAATTTATGGTATTGGTTTGTCTACGCATATAAACTTTCCAAGCATCTGATCCAGACTCACGTCCTCCGCCAGTTTCTTTTTCTCCACCAAAAGCACCGCCAATTTCGGCGCCAGAAGTACCAATGTTTACGTTAGCTATACCGCAATCTGATCCTTGTACAGACAAGAAAGCTTCTGCTTCACGTAAATTGTTGGTCATTACGGCAGACGATAAGCCTTGAGCAACTCCGTTTTGAAGTTTTAAAGCATCATGAATATCGCCAGAATATTTTAGTAAATATAGGATAGGAGCAAAAGTTTCATGCTGAACAATTTCAAAATTATTTTTGGCTTCTGCAATGGCTGGTTTTACATAGCATCCAGATTCATAACCTTCACCAGAAAGTACGCCACCTT
Source organism: Cellulophaga sp. HaHa_2_95 (assembly GCF_019278565.1). The sequence continues at coordinate 720,200 of NZ_CP058988.1, forward strand.
CAACCACTATAGTACCACCCTCTGCTTTTACTTTCGCTAATGCAGCTTCGTACATTTTCACAGCATCAGTATCTATGATAGGCCCAACATGATTGTTTTCGTCCAATGGATTACCAATACGTAGTTGGCCGTATGCTTTTATTACGGCATCTTTAACGGTATCATAAACAGATTCGTGGATAATTAAACGTCTTGTAGAGGTGCACCGTTGTCCTGCGGTACCAACGGCACCAAAGACAGCACCTATAACCGTCATTTTAATATCTGCGTCTGGTGTCACAATGATGGCATTGTTACCACCTAATTCTAACAAAGATTTTCCTAAACGGCCAGCAACTGTTTGTGCAACAATTTTACCCATTCTTGTAGATCCTGTAGCAGAAATTAGCGGTATTCTAACATCGGTGGTCATAAATTCTCCAACCTTATGGTCACCATTTATTAGGCAAGAAATACCTTCAGGTAAGTTGTTTGCTTGAAGAACTTCGGCCGCGATATTTTGGCAAGCTACACCACATAAGGGTGTTTTTTCTGATGGTTTCCAAACACAAACATCACCACAAATCCATGCTAAAGCAGTATTCCATGCCCAAACAGCAACAGGAAAATTAAAAGCTGAGATAATACCAACCACTCCTAAAGGGTGATACTGCTCATACATTCTGTGTCCTGGACGTTCTGAGTGCATGGTAAGTCCGTGAAGTTGTCTTGACAATCCAACAGCAAAATCACAGATATCTATCATTTCTTGAACCTCACCTAGCCCTTCTTGGTATGATTTTCCCATTTCATAAGAAACCAATTTTCCTAAGGCTTCTTTTTTCTCTCTCAATTTATCACCAAATTGTCTTACAATTTCTCCTCTTTGTGGAGCTGGCATTGTTCTCCAAGTTGCAAATGCTTTAGTCGTAGCATCCATCACCTTATCGTAATCTGCTTTTGTGGTTGTGGTTACTTTAGCAATTAATACACCATCAACAGGGGAGTAAGAAGAAATCTCTTCGCCTGAGCTAAAAAATTCTGATCCCGTAGAGGTTCCTAAATTACTATCTGAAATACCTAAGGTCTTCAAGGCAGTATCAATTCCAAAGTTTTCTGCTATTTTTGACATTTTATAACTTTTTATACGTTTTTTGTTACATTTGTTTCAAAGTTACAAATATTATCTTACAAAAATGTTATTGGAGAAACACTAAAATTATACCAATAAGGGCAGGGATAGTTTGTACAAACATAATTTTCTTATCTACTGTTGCGGTGCCATATATTCCAGCGATAGCCACGCAACTTAAGAAAAATAGGGCAATATTATTTTGCCATTCTAGGGTATCTATAAAGAAAGTCCATAGAAGTCCAGCCGCTAAAAAGCCATTGTATAAGCCTTGATTGGCAGCCATGGCTTTAGTGGGTTCAAATAAGTCTTTTGGAAAACTACTAAAGACTTTTCTTCCTTTGGTAGTCCAAGCAAACATTTCAAACCATAAAATATAAATGTGTATGAAGGCAATGAATCCAATACAAATTTTGAGTGCGATATTCATAGTTTATTCTTTTGCTATAAAGCGTTCATCCACAGGCATTACCGTACCACAGTTATCACAAGTTCGTAATGCTTCAGAACTATAAAAGTGTTTAAAATGTGCTAAAAAATCTTTTTCAATATCATTAAGTGTAAAGTAGGTTTCATATAATTTGTGATTGCAATTATCACAAAACCAGAGTAAACCATCGTCTACATTCATGTGGTTTCTTTTTCGTTCAATCACAAGGCCAATAGAATTGTCTTGTCTTGCAGGGGAGTGCGGAACTTTGGCTGGGTGCAAATACATGTCTCCAGGACCTAAAGCCATGGTTTTCTTCACACCATCTTCCTGTATGTGTACTTCAATATTACCTTCTAATTGGTAAAATAATTCTTCCGTTTCATTGTAATGGTAATCTTTACGTGCATTAGGTCCTGCAACGATCATAACAATATAATCGCCAGCATCTTTATATAAATTTTTATTACCAACGGGTGGTTTTAGAGAAGCTCTGTTTTCTGAAACCCACTTATTCAAATTAAAGGGAGGGGCAATTGCCATAGTATTAGTTTTTTTACGAAAGTTAAAAAAACTAATACTAAAACGGTAGTAAATTAACTGATATTGCTAAATATAATGGGTGTTACCAATGATCAGCGATTAAGCTTAATCTTTTTAGAGGTGCAATAAACTGTTTACTTATAATAAAGTTGTGTAAAATAATAGGTGCCGTCAGTGGCCGTTTTAACACTTACAGCAGAGTGAGTAAAATCACCTTCAATAGCTTTTCTATGTACATTACTGTTCATCCATGCATTAAATGTGCTAAGGGCGTCGGTATAACTTTTGGCTACGTTTTCGGAGATTAAAGTGGCGTTCACTTCAGAGGAAAAATTGGAAGCTCTAGAGCTAAAATTGTCATGACTGGTACTGCCATTTGAAATCATGTAATCTGTATGTAAATTGGCATATTTGTAAGCAATACTGCTATATTCCAAATTTTTCAGATCGTTCTTAACTCTGTAGTTGTTTACTAGAGTCATTAATTCATTTTCTACGGTAATCACATTCTTAGATTCTATTATAACTGTATTGCTTAAAGACTCTGTACTACAAGAGTAAATAACGAATACAAATAAAACTAAGATTGCCGGTTGCATTCTCATTTTCATATAAGTTCTATTTGTAAGTAGTAAGAGGTAGAAATGGGGGGTTTCTAGTGTTCTTTTGGTTCTCGTAAACCGTTCTTCTAAGATTGTGAAAATAAATAGAACAAGCTGTATAGTGTGTTGTTTTTTCGATGAAATACATGATTTTTAATAAATATGACACTATTTGTCATAAATAGTTGGCATTAATATAATAGAACTCTGATTCTTATGTTTAAGGAATAGTCGGTGCGGTAAATTTTCTAATATTTCACTGTTTTCAGTGATTTAGATCTTTATAAACCCTTTATATTTACAAGTAGTAAAAAACCAACCTATGAAACTAAAATACCTTCAAATTGTCAGTTTACTTTTTCTTGTCCTTTCGGGATGTAAAGACAAAGTAAATACCATGGAAAACCAATCGGACAACCTTAATAAGTATCAGGAGTATGTTAGTGAGGTTACGCACGGAATTATTTCTGCAAGAAGCGAAGTAAGGCTTGTTATGAAACAACCTGTAGCTTCATGGGAAAGTGGCAAAGAATTGAATGATGTTTTAACTGTTTCTCCAAAGGTTAGTGGTAAGGTTGTTGTTTTAGACGACAGAACTATCTCGTTTGTTCCAGAAAAAGCATTTAAGCAGAATACAGAATATGCTTTTACGTTTGATTTAGAACAGGTGATCACAAACGTTCCTGAAGATTTGGAAGAATTAACGTTTGTTATCAAAACTTTGGAACAACAGTTTTCTATATACACGAATCCTATACAGTCTTATTCAAAAGAGAAACAATACATCGAAGGACAATTACGTAGTGCAGATGTGTTGTCTTTGGAGGTGGCAAAACAATTGGTGAACGTAACACAAAATGGAAAAGAGATAAAAATAAAATTTGATGTCTCGGTAAAAGAAGGAATGCTTTTTCAATTTAAGATTGATAGTATACAGCGTTTTGAAGAAGATAGTGAGTTGCAGATTTCTTGGGATGGCGCTAAACATGATATAGCTACTAAAGGAGAAAATAAAATAGTAATTCCGGGTAAAAATAATTTTGTTGTTCTTGATGTTGTAGTAAAGAACACCGGAAAGCCACAAGTATTGATTAATTTTTCTGATCCTCTTAAGAAAGATCAGAATTTTAAAGGTTTGGTGGTTTTAGAAGGCGATAATTCTTTAAAGTATAGTGTGTCAGGAAATACGCTTAAAGTATATCCTTCCATTGAAATTAACGGTACGGCACAATTAGAAGTGTTTGATGGAATCTCTAGTGCAGATGGTTTTAAACTGAAAACTAAATTTGAAGAGTTGATTGCTTTTGAGCAAATAAAGCCACAAGTGAGATTGCTTTCAAATGGATCTATATTACCTTCCTCCAGTAATCTTAAAATTAATTTTGAAGCCGTAAATTTAAAGTATGTAGATGTTTCTGTGCTTCGGGTGTATGAGAATAATGTACTTCAATTTTTACAGAATAATAATCTTAACGGTAACTACGGCTTAAAACAAGTAGCGAGGCCAATTGCCACTAAGCGTTTAGAGTTGGTGAGTAATTTAAGTGTTAATACTGGTAAATGGTCTGCACACGCTTTAGATTTAAAAGAATTAATTACTCCGGAACAAGGAGCTATCTACCGCGTAGAATTTTCGTTTAAGCCTTCCTATAGTACCTATAGTTGTGAGGAGACTAATTATGAGGATGAGGAAGATGTTGAAGAAAATTATGATGAAGAATCAGAAGCTAGTTCTTGGGATGGTGTAGAAGAGTATTATGATGATTACTCGTATAACTATGATTGGAGTGAGCGTGAGAATCCTTGTCACACTTCTTATTATTACGATAAAAAAGTAGGAGTAAATGTTTTGGCTAGTGACCTTGGGGTTACCGTGAAAAAAGGATTAAACAAGAGCTATTTTGTTGCGGTCAGTGACATCGTTACAACAAAGCCTGTTTCCGGAGCAAAGGTTACTTTTTACAATTATCAGCAACAAGCTGTAGGAACTGTTACTACAGAAGCAAACGGTACTTCGTTTTTCGATGCAGAAAATAACCAGGCTTATTTTGTGGTAGCAGAGAATAATGGACAAAAAACATATGTAAAAATCAATGACGGTAATGTATTGTCTGTAAGTAAATTTGATGTTTCTGGAGTTTCTTTACAAAAGGGAATAAAAGGATTTATTTTTGGAGAGCGTGGTGTTTGGAGGCCGGGCGATAATATCTTCTTATCATTTATGTTGAATGATAATGCAAATAAACTACCTGCAAATCATCCTGTAAAATTAGAATTGATGGATCCTTATAATAAAGTGGTTCATCGTGAAGTGAAGACCTATGGTTTGGATAATTTTTATCATTTTAATTTAAAAACAGATGAAAATGCACCTACGGGTAATTGGTTGGCGAAAATATCTGTTGGTGGTGCTTCCTTCACCAAGACGATAAAAATAGAAACCATCAAGCCCAATCGTTTAAAAATTAAAACCGAATTTGATAGTGAGATTTTAGGAGGTTCAAGTCCTATTCACGGAACAATGGAGGTAAAGTGGTTGCATGGCGCGATAGCTAAAAATTTAAATGCGGATATAACTGCAAAATTTAATGCAACAACCACAAGCTTCAAATCGTTCCCAGGGTACATTTTTGATGATCCTACACGTAGCTTTTCATCAGAAGATCAAGTAGTTTTTGATGGTAATGTAGATGGGGAAGGGAAAGCAAGCTTTAGTATTAATCCACAACTAAATGGTAATGCCCCTGGAATGCTAAATGTGGCGTTTATTACTAAAGTGTATGAAAACGGAGGCGATTTTAGTACTGATGTGTTTACAAAAACCTATGCCCCATTTAAAACCTACGTGGGTATAAACGTTCCTAAGGGCGATAAGTCAAGAGGAATGCTTCTTACAGATGTAAAACATAAGTTTGAGGTAGTTACGGTAGATGAAAAAGGAAAACCTAAAGCAACGAGTAATCTTAAAGTATCTATACACAAAGTAAGCTGGAGATGGTGGTGGGATAATTCGGCCGATAATTTATCATCTTATAGCAGTAGTGAATACCATGAACAGGTTTTTGAAGAAACAATCAGTACTTCTTCAAGTGGAAAAGGTTCTTTTAATTTTGAATTAAAGTATCCAGATTGGGGTCGTTATTTAGTTCGGGTAGAAGATCAGTCTGGTGGTCATGCTACTGGAAAAGCGGTGTATATAGATTGGCCAGGGTGGGCAGGAAAATCACGTAAGAATGATCCTTCTGCAGCTACGATGTTATTGTTTTCAACCGATAAAGAAAAATATAATGTAGGGGATGATGCTACCATTACTTTCCCGAGTTCAGAAGGTGGCAGAGCATTAGTAACTATAGAAAATGGGAGTGAAGTCTTAGAATCTTTATGGGTAGAGACGACTAAAGGTGAAACTAAATTTAAGTTGCCAATAAAGGAAATTTATACTCCTAATGTGTATATAAATATTGCCTTGTTGCAACCACATGCATCTACCTTAAATGATTCTCCTATTCGTATGTATGGTGTGGTAGGAATTGGAGTAGAGAATCCTAAAACAAAACTAGAACCTCAGATTATGATGCCAGAAGTACTGCGTCCTGAGGAAAATATAACGGTAAAAATTGGAGAGAAGAATAGCAAGGCAATGACTTATACGATTGCTATTGTAGATGAAGGTCTTTTAGATTTAACGCGCTTTAAAACTCCAGATGCTTGGAGTACTTTTTATGCCAGAGAAGCTTTAGGTGTAAAAACTTGGGATATTTATGACGATGTGATTGGTGCCTTTGGTGGGAAAATTAACCAAGTATTTGCTATTGGTGGTGATGATGAACTAGCAGGAGCAAAAAATAAGAAAGCCAATAGGTTTGAGCCAATGGTGGTTCACTTGGGACCGTTTACACTAAAAGCAGGTGAAACTAAATCGCATAAGATTGCAATTCCTAAATATGTAGGTTCTGTAAGAACAATGGTAATTGCCGGGAATGCAGCCAGTGAAGCTTATGGTCTGGCAGAAAAAACAACTCCAGTACGAAAGCCTTTAATGATCTTGGCTTCGTTACCCAGAAAAATTACGCCAGGAGAAAAAGTAACATTACCAGTGACTGTATTTGCGATGGAGTCTAAAGTGAAAAATGTTACGGTTAAGATAAAACAAGACAAAGCATTTAAGGTGTCTGGGAGTGCTACGCAAACGCTTACGTTTAGTCAGCCAGATGAGAAAATGGTGTATTTTGATTTAGATGTGGCAGATTTTAAAGGTATAGGAAAAGTAGTTGTAGAAGCTTCGGGAGGAGGAGAAACAGCATCTTTTGAAATACCAATAGATGTCGTGAATCCGAACCCAATGACTTCTGAGATTCAAGATATTGTTCTTGAAGCAAATGCAAGTAAGCGAATAGATTTAGAAACTTTTGGTATTGCCGGCAGCAATTCTGTTCAGGTAGAATTTTCAACTTTGCCACCTATGAGTTTCAATGGGCGCATGCAGTACCTAATAAGGTATCCGCATGGTTGCGTAGAACAAACTACTTCTGCCGCATTTCCGCAATTATTTTTGAGTGACATCTTTGATTTGAGCTCCGCAAAAAAATCAGAAACACAAAAAAATGTTGAAAATGCCATAAAACGCTTGGGAGGATTTCAGCGACCAGGAGGAGGATTTTCATATTGGCCAGGATTGAGTTCTACTGATGATTGGGGAACAACCTATGCAGGACACTTTCTGTTAGAAGCAGAGAAGAAGGGGTATGTAATGCCTATCTCCTTTAAATCAAATTGGGTAAAATACCAACAGAATACGGCTAAAAACTGGCGTTCAGGAAGTTCATCTTCAGACCTAGCACAAGCGTACAGGTTGTACACTTTAGCACTTTCGGGCAATGCAGATATTGCTTCTATGAATCGTTTAAGAGAAACTAGTGGTTTGTCTGATGAAGGTAAATTTAGATTAGCAGCTGCTTATGGTTTAATTGGACAAGCAAGTGTGGCACAGCAAATTTTAAAAACAGCGTCATTAACGTTTGAAGCTAGTAAGAATGATTATTATAGTTATGGCTCTTCAGAAAGAAATAGAGCAATGGCTTTGGAGACCTATATTTTACTTAAAGATAAAGCTAAAGCACAAGAGTTAGCTAAGGCTATTGCTGCTAGCTTAAAAGAGCAGCGTTGGATGAGTACGCAGAGTACTTCATACAGTCTTCTTGCTATGGGTAAATTTGCCAAAATGGTAGGTGGTAAAGGAATAAAAACGTCGGTAGCTGTAAATGGGAAAACAGAAAGCGTTACAACGAGTAAGACTTTAGCCAGCAGAACATTAGAAATAAAGAAAGGAACCAATAGCCTAAGTTTAAAAAACTTAGAAGGTACTATGGTTTATGTAAGTATCATCAATAACGGAATTTTACCGGTAGGAAGTGAGAAAGAAATTCAACGTAATCTAGTGGTAAAAACAGCTTTTAAAAGCCGTGATGGTTCAAGAATTGATGTCTCTACTATTACTCAAGGAACAGATTTTGTTGCTGAGGTTACCATAACCAATACTACAGGGAGCGCGGTTAAAAATATGGCCTTATCTGAAATATTCCCTAGTGGATGGGAAATTGTAAATACGCGTTTTACAGACTTTGGAAATTTTGCGCAGAATAACGTAACGCATACCGATTTGAGAGATGATCGTGCTAATTTCTATTTTGATTTTAGACTAGGTGAGACAAAAACATTTAGAATATTGTTAAACGCATCCTACTTAGGAACATATTACCTTCCAGGAGTTCAGGTAGAGGCTATGTATGATAGTGATTATATTGCTAGAACAAAAGGGCAATGGGTAAAAGTAGTTCAATAGGAACATACTAGTAGCGTCTTTTAAGATGGCTATAAAATGTAATAAAGTGTCTATTAATTTAATAGGCACTTTTTATTTGTTGTAGAATGAAAATTAGTGTGATTTCAAAAGACATTCTTAGAGGTATTACAATTAATGTCTATAATTTGATGAGTTTGCAGAGTTGTACAAGGTAATTATTTCTTGGAATACAGTTGTTGTTTAATTGGAAGAAGAAACTAAACATTCTTTTTTAGCCCATTCAATAGCATCTGTTAAACACGTATAACGATAGATATTGGCATTCATAAATAGCTTTTCTAATAGGGTATTGGAATACCCTTTTTTAGAATAGGTAACAATAACATAAGCTTTAAGTCTATAACTACTTTTAAAATATTGTAACCACCCTACAGGATTTACAGAATATTTCTCTACTCTATTGGTAATATAAATTAATCCAGAGCCATTTTCATCGTATAAATTTCCGATATCTTCAGTTACAGTTTTTCCATGATCTTCCCAAGAGAAAACAACACCTTCATTGATCTCAGCAACAACGTAACCGGCAAACAGATAAAACGTACCAAACGGGTAGGAAAGTTCGTTGAATGCTTCTTTATAATAAGGGCTATTTTTAAGCTTTTGCAATATTTATGTTTTAGAAATTATCAATTTAATAAAACAAATGTACTTTGGACGCCTATTATTAGAAGAAAACTATCGTTGAATAACAGAAATATATGCCTGAAATCACCAAATCACTAATTTCGCCACTCATAAATGAAGAAAATTCGTACATATAAATTTTAATAACCTAGCTTTCAGTCGGTTCAAATTTTAGAATATTACTAAAAATTAGCGCCCCGATTGCTTTTAAAGGTTCGTAGAGTTTAGATTCTTCCTTGGTTTCTTCGTTGATAAGATTGGTGGTTTCTGCCATCGAACTAAAAAAGAGAAGTAGTGCGCCAATGATAATAGATACTTTCAGAGCTCCAAAAATTCCACCGGCTATTTTATTCAAAAATCCAAGCATGGCAAAATCAGCAATCTTGGTCAACAGTTTTGCTGATAAATGAATTAAAACAACAATTATAATAAAGGTTATAACAAAAGAAGCGATGTTCATATACTGTTCATTCCAATCCATATTTTCTGCTAAATACGTTCCAGTGATGTAGGAGAAATGTATTGCGCCGTAAATACCAGCAATAAGCGCTATGATAGATGCTATTTCAACAAATAAGCCGTTTTTAAACCCTATATAAAATCCCCAAACAAGGATTAATCCAAAAACTATATCTAAAAAATTCATATTGCTTGCTTTAAGGCAAATATAAAACTTTGATTTGTACCTTTGAAAAGAATTAAAAATACTGTGTACCTATTAAGATAAGAATTGTCATAGGTAGTATATGAAGTGCTATTTTTATTCATTGAGATAAATGAAACTATAATGTCAAGAGATATACAATTAAAAGAGCGTTGGGATGTGTTGCTAGAAAAATTATCAGCACAATTTGCAGACGGCGATACATTAGAATTAGACGCTATTATTTATTTGGTAGGTGTTCAGGAATTAGGAAAATACCATAGGTCCTACAAAAAGGACGAAAAGCTAGATCTTATGCATATAGCAATTTGTCGTTTATTGGAGCCTTATGGTTTTTATACGTTTGATTATTTTGATGAAGAAGGTTGGCCGCATTATATTATGAAAGAAGAATTACCGCCACTTAAAGCAGGAGAACAATCGGTTTTAATGAAAGAAGCGATTGTAAATTACTTTATAGAAAAAGAATATATTAAATAGACGCACCATGAAAGAGCCTTACTATGCCGTAATTTTCACATCTACAAGAACAGCTGGTGATCATGGATACGGGGAAATGGCTCAGGAGATGGAAGCCCTTGCGGAAAAAGAACAAGGTTTTATAGGTGTTGAAAGTGCAAGGGAAGAAGTGGGTATTACAGTAAGTTATTGGACAAGTTTAGCAGCTATTGCAACTTGGAAAAAAAATTTAGACCATAGGTTTGCTCAGAAAAAAGGTCAAAAAGAGTGGTATTCTTGGTATAAAGTCCGGATTTGTTTGGTTGAAAGAGAGTATGAATTCAATACCCTCACTACTTGAAAGAAAGGTTATTTAAGATTCTAAAAAAGCACCCTAAAAAACTGTTAGTCCTAGCAGTGTTTTTAATTGCCTATTATTTTTGTTTGCCCACAGTATTGTTTAATGCGCCAACCGCTACAGTGGTAGAAAGTAGGCAAGGAGAATTATTAGGGGCAAAAATTGCAGATGATGGTCAATGGCGCTTTCCTGTCGTAGATAGTGTTCCTTTTAAATTTAAAACATGCCTTCTCAATTTTGAAGATGCTTATTTTTATAAGCATCCTGGTTTTAATCCGGTTTCAATGTCTAAGGCTATTGGAGCAAACGTAGCAGCAGGAAAAACAGTTCGAGGCGGAAGTACCCTCACACAACAAGTAATACGTTTGTCTAGAGAGAATAAAAGTCGCTCTTACGCTGAAAAGTTTATAGAACTAATACTAGCAACGCGCTTAGAGTTTAGCTATTCTAAAGAGGAGATTTTAAATCTTTATGCTAGCCATGCTCCCTTTGGAGGAAATGTCGTTGGATTAGAGGTAGCTTCTTGGCGTTATTTTGGACTATTACCACATCAATTATCTTGGGCGGAATCTGCAACCTTAGCAGTATTACCTAATGCACCAAGTTTAATATATCCAGGAAAAAATCAATCTAAATTATTATTGAAGAGAAATAGATTGCTGTTGAAACTCTTCAATCAAGGTGTCTTAGATAAAACTACGTACAACTTAGCACTGTTAGAAAACTTGCCTCAAAAACCTTATGCGCTACCGAGTTATGCATCACATTTTGTGCATTATGTGGCTAAAACCAAAAAAGGACAGCGAATTAAAAGCAGTATCAATCAAGAGCTGCAAAGAAATGTAAATGCCATTGTTCGCAAACAGTATAATTCTCTTAAGCAAAACTTAGTCTATAATGCCGCAGTATTGGTCTTAGATGTAAAAACTAGAAAGGTACTGGCTTATGTGGGTAATACGCCAACAGATAAAGATCATGAGAAAGACGTAGATATGGTGCAAGCCAATAGAAGTACGGGAAGTGTTTTAAAACCCTTGCTCTATGCAGCTATGTTAGATGGTGGAGAGTTATTGCCAGATATGCTGGTGCCAGATGTGCCTACGCAAATTGCGGGGTATTCTCCGGAAAATTTTAATGAATCGTATAGTGGTGCTATCGAAGCAAAAAAAGCATTAGCACGGTCGCTGAATATCCCGGCAGTACGTTTATTGCAGTCTTATGGTTTAGAAAAATTTAGAGATCAACTAAATGTTTTTGAATTAGGTGGCTTGAATAAAACGGCAGATCATTACGGGTTAACCTTAATCTTAGGAGGAGCAGAAAGTAACCTGTGGGATTTGTGTAAAACCTATGCAAACCTTGCTTCTACCGTAAATCATTATAATAAAAGCTCTAGCGAGTATTTTAAAAATGAATTTACAGAGCCCACCTATTTTCATAATAGTACTTTAGATTTTGGCGCTAAATCTCAAAGCAAAACTGTTTTTGATGCAGGTAGTATTCACCTGACTTTTGAAGCAATGAAAGAAGTAAACAGGCCAGAAGGCAGTGAGTCTTGGGAATTTTATGATTCTAGCAAAGAAATAGCGTGGAAAACAGGAACTAGCTTTGGAAATAAAGATGCTTGGGCAATTGGGGTCACAACAGACTATGTGGTAGGTGTTTGGGTAGGAAATGCAGATGGAGAAGGAAGACCAAATACCACAGGGGTATCTAGTGCCGCGCCTATTTTGTTTGATGTTTTTGATGTGTTACCAAATTCTACTTGGTTTTCTAAGCCTTTAGATGAATTTGTTTCTGTAGTAGTGTGTGCTGAAAGCGGATATTTGGCTACAGAGGTTTGCCCTAAAAAAACCATTGATATTCCTAAAAAGCAAAACTATGTAGGTGCTTGCACCTATCATAAATTGGTTCATTTAGATCAGCATAGGCAGTTTAGAATCAATTCTTCCTGCGAAGATTTATCAAACACAGTTACAGCGTCTTGGTTTGTACTTCCTCCTTTAATGGAGTATTATTACAAGCGCACACACCCATCGTATAAAACACTGCCTGAATTTAGAAATGATTGCGTTTCTGTTAGGGTGCCAACTATGGAGTTCATCTATCCTAAAGATAGAAGTCGCATTACTTTAGCCAAAAATTTTGAAGGGAAAAAAAATGAGCTTGTTTTAAAGTTGGCACATGCAAAGCCGGAGACAAGAGTATTTTGGTATTTAGATAGTACGTACCTTAAAGAAACTAAGGATTTTCATGAACTTGCTATTTTGCCAGATGAAGGTGATCATACGATATCAGTAGTAGATGAGCTAGGAAATGAGGCTAGCATCGTGATCACCATTCAATAGGAATTGAGCTTAATCTAATTTATCAGTTAGCTCTTTAAATATTTTCTTGGCATTTTTATCATTGTAAAGCACTTGATAAACAGCATCTAAGATAGGTGTTTTAGATTTCTTTTTTCTATCGTTGTTTAGTTTGTAGGCACTTTTTGTTGCGTAGTATCCTTCGGCAACCATTTTCATTTCCATCATGGCACTTTTTACCGTGTAGCCTTTTCCTATCATATTCCCAAACATCCTGTTTCTACTAAAAACAGAATAACCGGTTACTAATAAATCGCCCAAATAGGCAGAATTATTAATATTACGTTTCATGCTATGTACTCTTTTAATGTAACGTTTCATTTCACGAATAGCATTACTCATAAGGACACTCTGGAAATTATCGCCATATCCTAAGCCATGAGCAATTCCGGCAGCAATTGCATAGATGTTTTTTAGCATTGCAGCGTATTCTGTACCTATGATATCATCAGAAATCTTTGTTTTTATGTAATCGCTACTTAAATGTTCTGCTACAATTTCTGCTTTATGTTTGTCACCACATGCAATGGTCAAGTAAGATAAGCGCTCTAAAGCAACTTCCTCTGCGTGACAAGGACCAGTAATTACTCCAATATTTTCATAAGGAATAGTGTATTTTTTATGTAAATGCTCTCCAACAATAAGTCCAGTTTCAGGGACAATACCTTTAATTGCAGAAAACAAAGTCTTTCCTTTTAAAGAAACGGTTAGTTTAGACAGTTCAGCCTCTAAAAAAGCCGAGGGTACTACAAAAATGATAATATCCGCATTACTTACTGCTGTATTAATATCATTAGTTAATTGTAATTGCGTAGTATCAAACTCTACAGAGCTTAAATAATTAGGATTATGTCCTTGTGTTTCTATATGTTCTATCGCATCCGTATTACGCATAAACCATTGTAAGGTGTCTACATTTTCTGTTAACATTTTTACAATTGCAGTTGCCCAACTTCCACCACCCAAAACGGCAAATTTCAAATCTCTATTCATAATTCAATCTTTAAAAAATTAAAGTATTGTCTTTCTCCATGGCTTAATAAAACCCATCTGTCTTTTGCAAAATTAGTCAAAATCAAGATAATATAAAATGATGATAATCAGTCTCCTAATATTTTTGGCACGAGAATTGTTTTATACCTATCAACCATAAAATTTTAGATTATGAAAATAAAATTACTATTCGGATTTGTATTCCTAGGATTATTAGCTTCTTCATGTTATACAGAAGTTATTGTAGCAGATGATTTTATTGAGGAACCAGTTTTTAACGTAAATCAGGTTTTAGCATCAAAAGATTTATGGTACATAGATATTAATGCTACGCAAGGAAATGGCGAAGTGCCATTTTTACAAAGAGCGTTTACAGTTTCTTTTGTTGGTGGTACATTATATGCAAATAATAACTTAGTGGGTATTGGTAAATCTGGAAACGGCTTTGGTATAGATGTAGGCGTCTATGATGGCGCTCGTGGTCTTTTAGAAATAGATCACGACCTAGATGGCTTTTATGATCTAGAAGTTTTTGTAGTGAATAATGCTACCATAGAACTATATCATAGAAGAACAGATACGTCTTATTTCTTAAGAGGATACCAACGCAGCAATTTTGATTATGATATGGTGTTCTACGAGAATATTCAGTATTTCTTACAAGAATATGATGCATGGGAAAAAGTATTTACGAGTCAAGCAGGGGCAATTAACGATTTTGATAATGAGCATTTCTTACAATTTTTATCAGGAGACAATGGTGATTTTTTTAGATCATCTATAGATGGGCCAGGAACTAGTGTTGGTAATTTACAATGGGATTTCGAAGGGGATTATCAAGTATATGATATAGCAAATGATGACTCTTTAAAAGCATTAACCTTAAGCTATGATTTTATAGGTGATGATTATTTTGAATTATATGTGATTAATGATGGTACTATAGAATTGTATCATCCAGATAGCGGGACTTCTTATGAATTTAAAGGACGTGGATATATACAATACTTAAAATCGGAGGATGCTGCCAATGCCAAAAAGAGGGTAAAAGTTTCTAATCCTACAATGAAGGTAGCAAGACAGAAAAAATAGAAGAATTTTTAGTTGGTAGGTTGTTTAAACCGCTGTGAGAGTAAGCTCTTGCGGCGGTTTTTTAATATAAAATTTTTAATTCTATTTAAGAATTGATAAAAAGCAAAGGGCTAATCTGTTAATTATGTTATAATTAGTGGTAGGTGGTATTGCGCAGTTGAAAAGTGGTACTTTTGCAACTTCAAAAAAATTAGTACAAGAAATGAATTTTATCAAAAAACTTACTTCCAATCCTAAAAACGATTTTTTCGCAGGAGTTACGGTCTCCCTAGCGATGATTCCTGAGGTAGTTGCTTTTGCTTTTGTGGCAAACATAGACCCCTTAGTTGCCTTGTCTGGTGCATTTATTATTGGATTAATTACGGCCATATTTGGGGGTAGACCAGGATTAATTTCTGGAGCCGCAGGTGCTGTAGCTGTAATTTTTGTAAACTTAATTAAAGAAGGTCATGTAAGAGGTTTAGAATTTGATATTCCGGTGGAAAACATGGGCTACTATTATTTGTTAGGAGCCGTTATTTTAATGGGGTTAATTCAAATATTCGCTGGGGTTTTAAAACTAGGCCGTTTTGTACGCTTAATTCCGCATTCTGTAATGATGGGATTTGTAAACGGTTTAGCTATTGTAATATTCATGGCTCAAGTAAAAATGTTTAGCCATAAAGTGCCTAATACAGATCCTGATGCTGTTGAGAAGTATATGAGTGTATTTATGCATGGCCCTGAATTATTTTTAATGATTGGGTTGGTGTTATTTACGATGGCTATCATTCATTTTTTACCAAAGCTTACCACGAAAATTCCTGCTGCGTTAACCGCTATTTTGATTACTACATTTGGAGTTATTCTTTTAGATTTAGATGTGACTACAGTAGGATCTTATATTAGAGAAGGTGGTGGCGATGGTTTGAGTGGTGAATTTCCAACACCAAATAGAGAATTGTGGCAATTGTTGCCTTTCAATTTAGATACGTTTACGTTTATCTTGCCTTACGCTTTCTTAGCAGCTAGTGTAGGATTAATTGAAAGTTTAATGACCTTAAATTTAGTAGATGAATTAACTGATAGCCGCGGTAGAGGTAACAAAGAATGTGTTGCACAGGGAATGGGTAACATTGCTAGTGGTTTACTAGGAGGTACTGGTGGTTGTGGTATGATTGGCCAAACGGTAATTAATATAAATGCTAAAGGTCGTGGTCGTTTATCAGGTATTGTAATGGCCTTAACCTTACTTTCATTTATTTTATTTGCAGATACCTATATAGAGCAAGTTCCAATAGCTGCATTAATTGGGGTGATGTTCATGATGGTAATAGAAACTTTTGCATGGTCTAGTTTTAGAATCTTGAAGAAAATACCTAGATCAGATGCTTTTGTATTAATAGCAGTATCAGCAATCACTGTATTTTTCGATTTAGCAATAGCGGTATTCATTGGTGTTATTATATCAGCTCTTGCGTTTTCTTGGGAAAATGCTAAGCGAATTAGGGCAAGAAAAAGTACGGATGAAAACGGAGTTAAAACCTATGAAATATTTGGTCCGTTGTTCTTTGGTTCTACCACTGGTTTTACAGAAAAATTTGACGTTGCCAATGACCCTGAAGAGGTTGTTATAGATTTTAAAGACAGTCGTATTGCAGATATGTCTGGGATTGAAGCGATCAATAAACTTTCAGAACGCTATAAGAATGCAGGCAAGAAACTGCACTTAAAACACTTGAGTAAGGATTGTATTAAATTATTAGCTACAGCAGATGATATTGTTGATGTGAATGTTTTAGAAGACCCTAAATATAAAGTTGTTGCAGATGGTTTTAATTATGATGATTAAATAAAGATTACCAAAACTTATAAAAATGATGTAGTGGGCCATGCCCTTTTCCAAGGGTATGGTCTGTACTGTGTATAATCGCTTGTTCTAAATATAACTTACCTTCTTTTACCGCCTCTTCTAGAGAATTTCCCTTGGCTAAATAAGTAGCAATAGCAGCAGAAAGCGTGCACCCAGTGCCATGCGTATTTTGAGTTATTACTTTCTTAGATGGTAGTTCAATCAAGGTATTGTTCTCATTATTATACAGTACATCTATAAGAAAATTGTGATTTAAATGCCCAGCTTTTAATAATACTGAGGTCTTGTAAAACTTCCCTAGTTTTTTGGCTAATTCCTTTAAATCAGAAGTTTCTGTAATGGTTGTGTTGAGTAGTAATGCACATTCTGGAATGTTGGGGGTAATTAGTTTAGCAAGAGGTAATAGATTGCTTTTTAATGCGGTAATAGCATCCATTCTTAAAAGTGTATCTCCTGAGGTGGCTACCATTACTGGGTCTACGACAATATTTGGTGTTTGGTATTTAGTTAGAGCATCAACTACCGTGTGTATTGTTTCTGCATTGTGCAACATGCCAATCTTAACAGCATCCGTTCCAATATCATCTAGAACAGCTTCAATCTGACTTTTTAAATGTTTTGCGGGAATTGGGTGAATGTCAAAAACACCCAAGGTATTTTGCGCGGTAAGTGCCGTAATTGCTGTGGTTCCATAGCCTCCGCAAGCGCTTATGGTTTTTAAGTCAGCCTGTATGCCGGCTCCAGCTCCAGAGTCGCTACCAGCAATAGCCAATACGGTTTTAAATTTTTTCACAGCCATTTTGTGCTAAACTAAAGTCACAAAAGGAGCGGCTGCATAAATAACACGTATGTTGTTATTAAGCAATACTCGTTTCCCTTCGTTGCAATTAAACAAATCAGGTTCAAAGGGTAGTTTCTCAGCCCATAAAGAGCACCCCTAACGAACACGTAAAGCTAAATGTACTATTACAAAGTTCTTAGATACTCGGCAATGGCTCTTGTATCTTCGTCAGACAAATTACTATCTAACATGATAGCATTGTTGTATTCTTTAAGTAAAGCTTTTGCTATAGGATCTTCTTTGATCATTTGTGTTGGGTTGCTAATCATATTCATTACCCAAGAAGCATTTCTTCTTTCGTAAACACCAGATAAGGCAGGTCCAATTAAACGTTGATTGGGCATATGGCAAGCCGTACAAACTCCGTTGTATTTCGCTTCGCCTTTCGCTGCTAATTCAGTATCTATATCTTCAGGGAATGAAATGCCTTTAAAAGGGCCAATACCTTCATTATCCATATCTACAGGAACCCCTGCATTGGTTTCTTCAGCTTTCTTTTCTGTTTTAGTACGGTTCATTTCAAAACCATCTTTTTTCTCTTCCTTTTTCTCACCGCAACTAGCTAATAGGACTGCTAATGCTAAAACACCAACTATTTTTTTCATTTTTAAACAGAGTTAATTAATGTACTAAGATAAGTATTCTAATTATTTATTAGAGTTCATTCAAAAAATTTAAACATCTTTTCTCTGTGTAGGTGGTATTTTTAACGCCATAAAAGCCTACGTGGCCGCCAAAGTTTGGGGTTTCAAGAAATAGCTTTTCATTATTTTCTGCTTCGGCGTATGGGTAGCATTCCGGTCCTAAAAAAGAGTCGTTCTTGCTATTAATAATCAAGGTTGGTGTATTAATATTTGGCAGAAATTGTAGGCAGCTAGATTGGGTATAGTAATCTATTGCATCCGTAAAACCATGCGCTCTACTGGTGTAGATATCATCAAAGTCTTTGAGTGTTTTGATGCTGTTAATATCTTGGTCTGATATTTTATCAGGAAAAAGTTTTTGTTTTGATCGTAATTTTTCTACCAAATGTTTTTTAAATCTAGCCGCATATATGGCATTTTTTGGACGCAACAATTGCTTTAAGGAGCTATGAAGATCGCAAGGAACAGAAACCGCTACGGCACCTTTTATTTCATTAGGAATTACCCGTTCTTCTCCTAGGTATTTCAAAGTTAAATTTCCACCGAGACTAAAGCCCTTGATGAAAATTTCTGTATATGATTTATTCTTCAATAGATGATTAATAACGGCTTCTAAATCTTCTGTGGCCCCAGAATGGTATGATCTAAATAAATCATTTGGGACACCGCTACAGCTTCTTAAGTTAATAGCGCAAGCATCATAACCATTTTGATTAAAAACTTTTGCGCTACCTGTGATATACGGCCGCTGAGCACTGCCTTCTAAACCATGAATTAGAATAATAACTTTATTTGATGTTTCTGCAGCAAAGCTCCAGTCAAGATCTAGAAAATCTGTATCAGATAAAATAATCCGTTCTCGTTCTTGTACAACACCATCTATTTTTCTAAAAACACCAGAATAAATGGTAGATAAATGTCCGTTCTTAAATAAGATTGGAGGGTTGTAGTTAGAGGCTACTAAGGGCATATTTCTTTATTTCGGATATACTTCTAGAACTTTAATTTGTTCTTCGATAGCAGATTTAAATTCGGTTTTAAGTTTTGAAACTAAATCGGCTACAGGTTCAATATCATCAATCATGGCAACTCCTTGTCCCGCAGACCATATTGTTTTCCATGCCTTAGCTTCTGTGTCTAATTCCTTTCCAAAATCAATTTTCACATCTTTCTTTAAATCTTCTTCTGTAATCCCAGCGGCTTTTAAACTTGCGCCTAAAAAGTTAGCGTGTACACCAGAAATAGATGCGGTATAAACCACATCACTGGCACCAGCATCAATAATCATTTTTCGGTATTCATCCGTAGCTTTGCTTTCTGTAGTGTTGATAAAACGGGTACCCATATAGGCTAAATCTGCTCCCATTTGTAGGGCTGATGCAACATCTCTACCCGTACTAATACACCCAGAAAGTAAAATGGTTTTGTGAAAAAACTTCTTTATTTCCGCAACTAAAGTCATTGGATTAATAGTTCCTGCATGGCCACCTGCCCCAGCAGACACAAGGATTAAACCGTCTACACCAGCTTCTGCTGCTTTTTCGGCATGTCTCTTTTTGATAATATCATGAAAGACAATTCCGCCATAACTATGAATAGCATCTACAACCTGCGATACAGCTCCTAAGGAAGTTATAATTAATGGAACTTTGTGTTTTACACATAATTTAACGTCTGCCTCTAATCTTGGATTGGTTGGGTGTACGATAAGATTTACACCAAACGGAGCAGCTTTTTTACCTGTTTCTTTTTCAAAATCCGCCAAAGAAGTCTTTATTTCTATTAGCCACGCTTCAAATCCTTCACTAGTTCTTTGATTTAATGCAGGAAAAGTACCAACAACACCATTTTTACAACATTCGATGACTAATTGCGGTCCAGATATTAAAAACATTGGTGCTGCAACAATTGGTAACGATAAATTTTTGATGAACGACGGCTTTTGATCCATAAGATTAGATTTTGATACTATAAAAATACTACAATTTTTTAGGAATATTTTTCCTTGATTTATCAAAACTATGGTATTTTTACGATTATTATGCATGCATAACATAAAAATTACAGGATGTATTTAAAAGATTTTGAAATTAGATGGAGTGATGTAGATGCTAATAGGCACCTTGCAAACTCGGCATATTTAAATTTTATGAGTCACACACGTATGGCTTATTTGATGGAATTAGGTTTTACACACCAAACAATGGCAGCGCATGAAATTGGCCCCGTTGTGTTCTATGAGCATATTTATTATTTTAAAGAAGCTTTCTTGGGTAAGCCTGTAAAAGTGTCTATGGAAGTAGTAGGGATGAGTGAAGACGGGAAGTTTTTTGAATTTCACCATAATTTTTACGATAATAAGGGAAGAAATTTTGCGCATTGCGAGATGATGGGAGCTTGGATAGATTTAAAAACAAGAAGCTTAACCGGACTTACTGATGATTTTCTAACGGCTTTTAATAAGGCAGATAAGCCGGATAATTTCAGAGTGCTATCTAAGGAAGATACTCGTAAATTTGTAAAAGTACCTAAAGACTTGGTTTAGCTTTTTTGCTAACCAAGTATACCCCCAAGAGCACGAGTAACATTGCGGTTAGTTTTAGTAGGTTTAGTTGGTCTTTACCCGATAAAATTGCAAACACGACACCAATTAATGGTTGCAGGTAAGCGAATGCGCCAACGGTAGTTGCTTTTAACTGTGTTAGTGCAAATCCATTAAATAAGTAGGTGCAGAATGTAGTTCCTAGAATTACGAAAGCAATGGCTCCTAAAATATTAAAAGGCAGATCAGCCCATTGAATTTCTAAAAAATCAGGTAGTGTTAGGGGTAAACTGATTAGTGTGCCGATTAAAAACAACCATTTTAGTACACCAAATGGGTGATATTTGGTGATTAGTTTTTTTACGAGGATAAGGTATATCCCGTAGGAAAGAGAGTTTATAATAAATAAGAAATTACCTAAGGGGATATTTGCAGCATCGGTCCTGTTTTCCGCTCCAAAAAGCACTAAAGTCAGTGCACCGATAAGGCCAATAAAAATTCCTACTCCTTTTTGCCACGTTATTTTCTCTTTAATAAATAAGGCAGATAATACTACAACAATAATGGGGGTAACCGTAATTAATACGGCACTGTTTATAGGCGTAGATAGTTCTAGACCTTTAAAGAAAGAGAGCATATTAATACCCATTCCTGCTATGGCACAAATAAGAAACCGACCCCAATCACTACGTTCAATTTTCTCATTAGGAATAAAAGGCGTCATACACCAAAATAAAACGGTAGCACCTATCAATCTTAAAAAAATAAACCCAAAAGGTTGCACATAAGTAGGCATTACTTCTTTTGCAATCGTATGATTAATGCCATAGATAAAAGTAGCGCCAAAAGCGGCTAGTAATGCTAGTGTTCTTTTGCTCAATGGTGTATGTTTTCAAAGGCAGCGGCTACTACTTTTTTACTGTTACCAACGAAAATTTTATCCTGTACGATAATTACGGGGCGTTTCAGAAAAGTATACTGTTCCAAGATTAAATCTCTGTAGTCTGTTTCAGTTAATGCCTTTTCATTTAACCCTCTTTCTCGGTATAAGCGAGCTCTTTTACTAAATAGGGCTTCATAGCTCTGCGTTAAAGCATGCATTTCTTCAAGTTGTTCTGGCGTGATGGCTTCTGTTTTGATATCTTGAAGCGTAAAGCCTTCTAAAGGTTGAAGTTCTTTTATAATTCTTTGACAAGTGTCGCAGGTGCTTAAGTGGTATATTTTCTTCATCGCCTTCTAAACAATTAAATTGATGTTAATCTTACTGCAAAGAAACCCAATTCTATAGAAATGTTCTATTTTTAAAACATAATTAAACAGAACATTTTGGAAAAGCTTTTTAATATCACACTTCAGAACAGAAAAATCTTATATAAATTTTTAAAAGATACTCCTAGAGAGCAATTGCTGAAAATTCCTGAGGGTTTTCGTAATAATATATGGTGGAATATTGCGCACGTGGTGGTTACGCAGCAAGTGCTAATCTATAAGTTAAGTGGTGTGCCAATGCGTGTTTCTGATGAGCTTGTAGAGAAATTTAGAAAAGGCAGTGTTCCTGATGGAAATGCTACAGATGAAGAAATTGATTTAATTTCGGGTTTCCTGTTTTCTACCGTAGAATGGATGCAAGAAGATTATGATAACGATGTTTTTAAATCGTTTGCAACCTATACCACTAGTGTAAACATTACTTTGAGTACAGTAGAAGATGCCATTGCTTTTAATGTATACCACGAAGGTTTACATATGGGAGCAATTCTTGCTTTACTAAAAGTACAGCTGTAATCTACTTTTCTTTTTTTATTTTGACAGTGATGTAGTTTTTAATTTCATCATAAGGAAGTACTAGCTTAATTGGGCCATCGGCATAGGATGCAACTTCATATTGGTTGTAGATTAATAGGAGTCCTTTTTCTGTGAAGCCCATATTATTAGGTAGGTAGAAAATATCGTTTTCAAACATAAAACCAGTACTGTTAATATACCCATTTTGAGGGATGTCTTCTTGAATCTTAAATTTTATTTCAGCCAAATGTATAAAACGATCTTTGTCTTTTATGAGTTGCCAGTTTTCTAATTGATCTCCTTTTTTCTTATCAAAATTTAGAAGTCTAGTAGCGCTATATCCGTGTGCCCCTCCTGTAAAAATATAGGTTTCTAATTTGATAGTAAGAATATCTTTGTTTTCAAAAATAATGTCACCTTTAATAGAGGCCTCCCAGCTAAGGGTTTCTTCAGGATACATTTTTTTAAGATCTAGGTAGCCCTCTTTAAAGGATCTAATAGCTTCTTCAATAGTGGCAACCTTAACTTCATCATCATATAATAATTCATTGATGACCTCTTTTTTAAGGCTTGCATTTATATTCTTAGAAAGATCAGAATCGTCTTTAAATTCAAAAATATTGATAAGTACCTCAGGACAATCTGCGCAATTTTCGCTTTTATATTCTAAAGGAGCAAGGGTTAATTCATCTTTTTTTTTGCATCCTAAAACAATTAGGGAAAAGATTAAAATGGTTAACTTTAGTTTCATATTTCTAAGAATTTTTTCTAAATCGGTACTGTAAATGCTGCGGCAAAGATAACAGTACATTTGTAAGTACAATCATGTGTTATGAATGAAAATAAAATAAAATTTAATACTAAGGTTATTCACGGAGGTCAAGAGCCAGATAAAGCCTATGGGGCCGTGATGCCTCCCATCTATCAAACTTCTACATATGCTCAAGCTAGTCCTTGCGAACATCAAGGTTTTGCCTACTCCCGTAGTGCTAATCCTACCCGCTCTGCTCTTGAGAAATCATTGGCGAGTATAGAAAACGGAAACTATGGTATGGCATTTGGAAGCGGTTTGGCTGCCATTGATGCGGTCTTAAAATTGTTGAGTCCTGGTGATGAAGTTATTTCTACTGACGATCTGTACGGTGGTAGCTATCGTTTATTTAAAAAGATTTTTGAAAAATACGGAATTGTATTTCATTTTGTGGGGATGCAAGAACCTGCTGCTATAGAAGACTACATCACAGCCAATACGAAACTTATTTGGGTGGAAACGCCAACCAATCCCATGATGAATATTTTAGATATCAAGGAAATTGGGGTGCTCGCAAAAAAGCATAAGCTGTTGTTGGCAGTAGATAATACCTTTGCAAGTCCTTTTTTACAGCAACCGTTAGATTTAGGAGCAGATATTGTAATGCATTCGGCAACTAAGTATTTGAGTGGTCATAGTGATGTAGTTTTAGGAGGTTTAGTAGTAAAGGATAAAGAATTGGCAGAACAATTATATTTTATTCAGAATGCAAGTGGTGCCATTTGTGGTCCTATGGATAGTTTTTTGGTGCTTAGAGGTATAAAAACGCTACACGTAAGAATGCAAAGACACTGTGAAAATGGAGAAGCTATTGCTCGTTTTTTAGCACAGCATCCGAAAATAGAAAAAGTATTTTGGCCAGGTTTTGAAAACCATCCCAACCATACTATTGCTAAATCGCAAATGAATGGTTTTGGAGGCATGATTTCTTTTATTCCAAAAGGGAGTAATAAGGACGATGCGATGAAAATTATCGAGCAACTTAAAATATTTACCATAGCAGAGTCGTTAGGAGGAGTAGAAAGTTTAGTGGGGCATCCTGCAAGTATGACGCATGCAAGTATTCCAAAAGAAGCCCGTGAAAAGGTGGGTGTTGTCGATGCATTAATCCGATTAAGTGTTGGTATTGAGGACGTAAATGATCTAATTGCTGATTTAGAGTATGCTTTACGATAAATATTTATTAAATTTTTAAAAAAAAGGACATCAAATTACGATAATAGTATAATTTTGCCGTTATATTTTAAATTCAATAATAAGGACCTTTAACGAGTCGAAGTTAGCAACAGAATCTATTTAAAGATATGGACGAAAAAATTAGAGTATTTATGGAGGAGGTAAAGACCAGAAACGGTCATGAGCCAGAATTCATTCAAGCAGTGCAAGAAGTAGCGGAAACTGTAATCCCGTACATTGCAAAAAATAAAATCTACAATGGCAAGAATATATTGCTACGTATGGTGGAGCCAGAGCGCTTAATTTCTTTTAGAGTTGCCTGGGTAGATGACAAAGGAGAAATACATGTAAACAGAGGTTATAGAATTCAGATGAATTCTGCAATAGGCCCTTATAAAGGTGGCTTGCGTTTCCATCCATCTGTAAATGCAAGTATCCTTAAATTCTTAGCTTTTGAGCAAGTATTCAAAAATAGTTTAACCACATTGCCTATGGGTGGTGGTAAAGGAGGGTCAGATTTTGATCCTAAAGGAAAATCGGATGACGAAGTGATGCGTTTTTGCCATGCCTTTATGTTGGAATTAAACCGTCATATTGGGCCAAATACGGATGTGCCAGCGGGTGACATTGGTGTTGGTGCAAGAGAGATTGGTTTCTTATTCGGAATGTACAAGAAGATTAGAAATGAATTTACCGGAGTATTAACGGGTAAAGGACGTTCTTGGGGTGGTTCATTAATCCGTCCGGAAGCAACAGGATATGGTACGGTATACTTTGCGCAAAGTATGTTGCAAACGCAAGGAAAAGATTTTGCTGGTAAGAACGTAGTAATTTCAGGTTCTGGTAACGTTGCGCAATATGCTGCAGAAAAAGCATTGCAATTAGGGGCTAAAATATTAACCCTTTCAGATTCTCAAGGATATATCCATGATAAAGATGGTATAGATACGGAGAAGTTAGAATTTGTAATGGATCTTAAGAACAACCAAAGAGGTCGTATTTCTGAATATGCGGATAAATATGCTTCGGCAACTTTTCATGCAGGAAAAACACCATGGGAGGTGAGTTGTGATATTGCATTGCCATGTGCTACTCAGAATGAATTGAGTGGTGCTGATGCAAAAACATTAATTAAAAATGGATGTATTTGTGTAGCGGAAGGTGCAAACATGCCTTCTACTCCAGAGGCGATACATGAGTTTCATGAAGGTAAAATATTATTCGCTCCAGGAAAAGCGTCTAATGCTGGTGGTGTAGCAACTTCAGGATTAGAAATGTCTCAGAATTCATTACGTATCAGTTGGACAAGAGAAGAGGTTGATGGTCGTTTAAAGGATATTATGAGTGATATTCATGATTCTTGTATTGAATACGGAAAAGATGAGAATGGGTATTGCAACTATGTAAAAGGAGCAAACATTGCTGGTTTCGTTAAAGTTGCCGATGCCATGCTAGCACAAGGAGTTATTTAAGATTAAGACCTTAATATATGTAAAAAGCGAAGTTTCTGTGAAGAAGCTTCGCTTTTTTTGTTAAAGCTCGATATTTAAATTTTGATGTTAGCGTATGTTTTTTAAATCTTGTTGACCAATGATTGTCATTATTTCGATAACATCTGTATTTAGTCTAAAATAAATACTATCCGAACCACAAACGCAACGCCTGTAACTATTTCTTATATAATCTACAGATTCAAACGAAAAAGGACGCTGTGCTATAATTTCGAAATGCTCAAACAATGAGTCAAAATACTTATCTGCTTGTATCATCCCAAATTTTTGCACTCCATAGCGATGAATTCGAATTAAATCTTCTTTAGCGGTATTACTTATTTTGTAATTACTCATTAAGCAATGACTTGGCTTCTTTTAAAATCTCGTTTCTATTATCCTGAGTGAAACCACTATTTTCCGCTTTTTCTAATTTAATGGCGATCCAATCTATTTGTACTTGTTGCTGTCTAGCTTGTCGTATCAAATCATTTACTAACTCACTTTTACTAGTATATTCATGATTCTCTATTTGATTCTTTAGCCATTCATCATTTGGTTTTGTTAAAGAAATACTTTGCCTAGCCATAATAAAATTATTTTGATGTAAATTTACAGCAAAAACGCATCACGTACAAATCTAATTACTTTAGACTGTTTCGTAAAAGTAGCCGATGCTATTTTAGCACAAGGGGTAATATAAGTTTAAAGCCCTAATAAAAATAAAAAGCGAAGTTTCTGTGAGGAAGCTTCGCTCTTTTTTTTATGTCATTTTTTGATTGCTTTTAGCTTAGAAATCTAACCAAGCAAAACCCTATCTTTGCACTACTTTAAAAAGCAAGATGCAAGTCACTACCAAAGCCATAGTATTATCCGCTTTAAAATATGGAGATACCAGTTTGATTGTAAAGATTTATACAGCATCAGACGGGTTAAAATCATACTTGCTCAAAGGAGTGTTGGCTTCTAAAAAAGGGAAGCTAAAAACCGCGTACTTTCAGCCATTAATGCAATTAGAATTAGTGGCCTATCATAAAAATAAAGGAACATTAGAAACGGTTAGAGAGGCAAAACCTAGCTACCATTACCAAAGTTTACATACCAACATTACTAAAAATGCGTTAACCTTTTTTCTAGCAGAAATGCTGAGTAATAGTATTCAAGAAGAAGAAGAAGATAATGATAACTTATTTGAATTTTTGGAAGCATCCTTGCAATGGTTAGACAGTCATGATGAAATTTCAAATTTTCATCTTTATTTTTTAATGGTACTAACCAAGTACTTTGGTTTTTATCCTGATATATCAGAAAGCAAAGCGCCTTATTTTGATTTGCAAGAAGGGGCTTTTTCCTATTCGCTATCACTAAATCCAATAGTGCTAGGTGAGAATTTATATTATTTCAAACAGTTTTTGGGCATAAATTTTGATGCAATTAACGCAATAAAGATGAGTAAACGGCAGCGTCAAGAACTCTTAAAATCAATAATTCTTTATTATGAATTACATTTGCACGGATTTAGAAAACCTAAGTCACTTGCTATTTTAAATGAAGTTTTTAGTTAGAATGTATAAAAGTTTTGCAATACTATTATTCTTTATTTCTGCATCTATAACCGGACAAGAGATTACTATTTTAGATATAGAGTCTAAAGAGCCTATTGTAAATGTAGCTGTTTATAATACGGATAAATCAAAGACCAGTATTACAGATTTTGACGGAAGATGTGATTTGAGTCTCTTTGACAAAAATGAACGCATCTTTTTTAAGCATCTGGGCTATGATATTTTTAAATCATCAAAAGCAGTAGTGCTAAAAAGGGAAAATATCTTATACCTTTTTCCAAAAGCTCAGGAGCTCAATGAAGTCGTCATGTCTATTTCTAAATGGGAACAACAAAAGAAAGACATTCCTCAGAAAATAGTG
Source organism: Cellulophaga sp. HaHa_2_95 (assembly GCF_019278565.1). The sequence continues at coordinate 748,354 of NZ_CP058988.1, forward strand.
TCTATTGATGCAAAATCAATTGCTTTTTCTGCCCCACAAACTTCGGCAGATTTACTTCAAAATAGCGGCAAGGTGTTTGTTCAAAAAAGTCAGTTAGGTGGCGGGAGTCCTATGATTAGGGGTTTTTCAACCAATAGGTTGTTGCTTTCAGTAGATGGAGTGCGTATGAATAACGCCATATTTAGAGGTGGTAATATTCAAAATGTAATTTCTATAGATCCGTTTACAGTAAAAAATACGGAAATTATATTTGGCCCTGGATCTGTGATATATGGTAGTGATGCTATTGGCGGGGTGATGAATTTTTTGACTAAAAAAGTGCAATTTTCTACTACAGATGAGACTCTTTTTAATGGAGTAGCAAACTATAGGTATGTTGCTGCAAATACAGAAAATACGGCACACGTAGATTTTAATATTGGTAAAAAGCAATGGGCTTTCTTGACGAGTGTATCTTATAATGATTTCGGCGATTTAAAAATGGGCAAGCATGGTGAGGATTCCTATTTGAGAGAAAACTATGTGCAAACTAATAATGGTGAAGATGTTTTAGTGGCTAATACGGATAATAGATTACAAGTGCCAACAGGCTATAATCAAATTAATCTACTTCAAAAAATAGCATTTAAACCAAATACAAATTGGGATATTAATTGGAGCAATTACTATTCAGAAACTTCAGATTATTCTAGGTATGATCGTTTAATTAGACCCAATAGCGCTGGAGACGGCTTACGTTCTGCGGAATGGTATTACGGGCCTCAAAAATGGTTGATGAGTAACTTGCAGTTCAATAAAAATGGAAAAGGAAAGTTTTATGATGGCCTAAAAATTACTACCGCCTACCAGCATTTTGAAGAAAGCAGGCATGACCGAGGTTTTCAAGATGCTATTTTGTATAGTACAGAAGAGAAGTTAGATGCCTTATCTGCAAATATAGATTTTGAAAATAAACGAATTGGAGATTTGCGCTTGTATTACGGTGGGGAATATATCTTTAATAAAGTGTATTCTACCGGGAGTCAGTTCAATAGAAATACCGAAGAAACTGCGGCTACAGCAAGTAGGTATCCAGATGGGGCTACATGGCAAACGTTAGCGGGGTATATAAATACAGAATATAAGGCGAAGCCTAATTTTTCTTTGCTGTCAGGAATTAGATATAGTCATGTTTGGGTAGCTGCAGAATTTGACGATACGTATTATAGTTTTCCTTTTGATAATGCAGATTTAAGTACCGGAGCACTTACCGGTAGTTTAGGAATGAGCTGGTTTCCAAAGGCAGATTTACAAATTACGGCAAATGCATCTACAGGTTTTAGAGCGCCGAATATTGATGACGTGGGTAAAATTTTTGATTCTGAACCAGGGTCTGTTGTAGTTCCTAACCCGGATTTAGAGCCAGAGTATGCTTATAATATGGAGCTAGGGATTCAGAAAAATATTAAAGACAAAGTGATGTTGAAAGGGGCTACTTTTTATACGTATATGGTGGATGCTTTGGTGCGCAGGGATTTTGAGTTTAACGGAATGTCTGAAATTGAATATAATGGCGAGCTAAGCAATGTGCAGGCCATACAGAATGCAGCAAAAGCCTACGTATATGGCTTTGAATTTGGTGTAGATGTGACCTTTTCAGAACGGATGTCATTAATTTCAAACCTTACCATTACCAAAGGAATAGAGGAAGAAGATGATGGGACGGATTCTCCAGGAAGGCATGTAGCGCCTACCTTTGGTGATATTCATTACATCTGGAAAAATCAGAAATTTAAAACCGATGTATTCTTGAATTTCAATGGGGAAGTTGCTTTTGATGATCTTGCTGTTTCTGAGCAGAGTAAGGCATATATTTATGCCGAAGATGCAAATGGCAATCCTTATTCACCCTCTTGGTATACGTTAAATGTTAGGTCTCAATACGCCATTTCCAATGCGCTAAAAACTACTATTAATTTGGAGAATATTACAAATCAAAGGTATCGCAGCTATTCTTCTGGGATTGTAGCTCCTGGAATAAATCTTGTTTTAGCGGTAGCCTATACTTTTTAAAGAAAAAAAATCCCTAACAAAATAGTGTTAGGGATTTTCTCAAGTATTGTAATATATGCTTATTGCTTAATTTTAGCAGCAGCTTCTTCTGCACTTGTCTTAACTTCAGTCCCTGCAGCTTTTGCACCGTCAACCGCTTTAGTCCCTAGCTCTTTGGCACCATCGACAGTTTTAGCTCCTAACTCTTTAGCATCGCCTACTGCTTTTGTTCCTGCGTCTTTAACATCAGTACCGGCTTCTTTAATTTTAGTAGCAGCGTCTTCACCCAATTCTTTAGTGCCTTCAATAGCATCGTTTCCAGCTTCTTTCATGTCTGTACCTATTTCTGCAGCTTTGTTTGCAGCATCATCACCCATATCTTTTAGGTCTTCACCAGCTTCGTTCATGGCATCGCCAGTAGCTTCTGTAGCTTCCGTAGCTTTGTCTGCAGCATCTCTACAAGAAACAAAACTAGTACTTAATGCAAGCATCAATACGGCACTTAAAATAACTTTTTTCATGTTTTTAATTTTTGTATTTATAATAGTTAATGACTTGCAAGTTAACCATAATAATTGAGCTTTGGTTTTTGCTGCGCGTTACCAAAATGTTGTCTTTTAAATTATTCGTGCATATCATTTTAAAGGAACACCTATTTATTCAATCTAAATTTATAATTTTGCAGGCTTAAAATGTAGTACCAGAAGTAGTTATTATGAAGTTTGCGGAATACAAAGGATTAGATTTACCAGTAGTTGCAGAAGAGATTTTAAAATACTGGAAAGAGAACGATATTTTTGAAAAAAGTATTGCTACTCGTGAGGGAAAAGAAAGCTATGTGTTTTTTGAAGGGCCACCTTCTGCAAACGGTATGCCTGGTATTCACCATGTAATGGCGAGAACTATAAAAGATATTTTTCCGCGTTACAAAACCATGAAAGGTTTTCAAGTAAAACGTAAAGCTGGTTGGGATACTCATGGATTGCCAATAGAACTTGGTGTAGAAAAAGAATTAGGAATTACCAAAGAAGATATTGGTACTAAAATATCTGTAGAAGAATACAATGCTGCTTGTAAAAAAGCGGTAATGCGTTATACAGATGTTTGGAATAAAATGACCGAACAGGTTGGGTATTGGGTAGATATGGAAGACCCATACATTACCTATAAGCCTAAATACATGGAAACGGTATGGTGGTTGTTAAAAGAAATTTATAATAAAAACCTTATTTATAAGGGATATACTATTCAGCCGTATTCTCCAAAGGCAGGTACAGGTTTAAGTTCTCATGAATTAAACCAACCAGGAACTTATCAAGATGTAACAGATACTACAGTTACGGCGCAGTTTAAAGCGGTAAGGGAGACCTTGCCTTCATTTTTTGATAGTATAGAGGGCGATATTCATTTTATTGCTTGGACAACCACTCCGTGGACTTTACCGTCGAACACAGCATTAACGGTAGGGCCTAAGATAGATTATGTCGTGGTTAAAACCTTTAATCAATATACGTTTGATCCTATAACGGTTGTTTTAGCAAAGCCTTTGGTTGGGAAGCAATTCGCAGGAAAATTTAAAGCTGTAGCAACAGAAGAAGAATTAGCAAGCTATAAAGAAGGAGATAAAAAAATACCTTATCTAGTTTTAGATACTATTATTGGTAAAGATCTAGTAGGGGTAAAATATGAGCAACTTATAGATTATGTGTTGCCTTATCAGAATGCAGAAAATGCATTTAGAATTATTGCAGGAGATTTTGTAACTACAGAAGATGGTACAGGTATAGTACATACCGCACCTACTTTTGGAGCAGATGATGCTATGGTGGCAAAACAAGCAGTACCAGAAATTCCTCCAATGTTAGTCTTGGATGAAAATAATAATCCAGTTCCTTTAGTAGATTTACAAGGTAAATTTAGACCAGAATTAAAAGAATTTGGTGGCAAATATGTGAAGAATGAATATTACGATGATGGCGAGGCGCCAGAGCGTTCTATTGATGTGGAGCTTGCTATTAAATTAAAAGAGGAGAATAAGGCATTTAAAGTAGAAAAGTATGTGCACAGTTACCCTAACTGCTGGCGTACGGATAAACCTATTTTATATTACCCGTTAGACTCATGGTTTATTAAGGTTACAGATGTTAAAGATAAAATGTTTGAGCTTAATCAAACAATAAACTGGAAGCCAAAAGCTACAGGAGAAGGTAGGTTTGGTAACTGGTTGGCAAATGCAAACGACTGGAACTTATCACGTTCTCGTTATTGGGGAATTCCTTTACCTATCTGGAGAACAGAAGACGGCAAAGAAGAAATAATGATTGGTTCTGTTGCGGAACTGAAAGGAGAAATGCAAAAAGCATTAGCGGCAGGAGTTCTTGAGAAAGATATTTTTGAAGATTTTGAAGTCGGGAACATGACCGATGAAAACTATGATAAAATAGATTTGCATAAAAATATTGTAGATCAGATTACCTTAGTTTCAGCATCCGGAAAACCAATGAAGCGCGAAAGCGATTTAATTGATGTTTGGTTTGATTCTGGTTCTATGCCCTATGCTCAATGGCATTATCCATTTGAAAATAAGGATTTGATTGATGGTAATAAAACTTTTCCTGCAGATTTTATAGCAGAAGGTGTTGATCAAACGCGTGGATGGTTTTATACCTTACATGCTATTGCTACAATGGTGTTTGACTCTGTAGCATATAAGAATGTGGTCTCTAATGGTCTGGTGTTAGATAAAGAAGGTAAAAAGATGTCAAAGCGTTTAGGAAACGCGGCAGATCCTTTTGAAACTATGAATGAGCATGGTGCCGATGCAACGCGTTGGTACATGATATCAAATGCGAACCCGTGGGATAACTTAAAGTTTGATTTAGAAGGTATTGCTGAGGTAAAGCGAAAATTCTTTGGAACCCTTTATAATACCTATTCGTTTTTTGCTTTATATACAAATATTGATAATTTTCAATATAAGGAAGAAGATATTCCGTTGAAGGAAAGACCGGAAATAGATCAATGGGTATTGTCAGAATTACATACATTGATTAAAACGGTAGATGAGGCGTATGCAGATTATGAGCCAACGCGCGCCACACGTGCCATCTCAGAATATGTACAAGAGAATTTAAGTAACTGGTACGTGCGTTTATGTAGAAGACGTTTTTGGAAGGGCGATTATCAAAAAGATAAGATTTCTGCCTACCAAACACTTTATACTTGTTTGATAACGGTTGCTAAATTATCTGCTCCTGTTTCTCCATTCTTTATGGATAGACTTTACAAGGATTTAACGAATACAACACATACAGAAAATTTTGAAAGTGTACATTTGGCCGATTTCCCAGTTTATAATGAAAACATTGTAAACAAAGAGTTAGAGAGCAAAATGGCAAAAGCGCAAACTATATCATCGTTAGTACTTTCTATTCGTCAGAAAGAGAAGATAAAAGTACGCCAGCCATTACAAAAAATTATGATTCCTATTTTGGATGAAAAGCAGAAGAATGAGATTTTGGCGGTATCTGATTTAATTAAGTCGGAAGTGAATGTGAAAGAAATTGAGCTCTTAGATGATGCTTCTGGAATATTAGTGAAGCAAATAAAGCCAAATTTTAAAGTTTTAGGCCCAAAATTCGGCAAAGATATGAAGCTGGTTGCCAGTGAAGTAGCTAAATTTTCTCAGGAAGATATCCAAAAAATTGAGCAACAGGGCGAAATTTCAATTGAAATTAATAATAAAAGTAGTATTTTACAGCTGCAAGACGTAGAGATTTCTTCTCAGGATATTGAAGGTTGGCTAGTGGCAACTTCAGGACCATTAACAGTTGCATTAGATGTAACTATTAATGAGGAATTAAGGAAAGAAGGAATTGCAAGAGAGCTAGTTAATAGAATCCAGAATTTGAGAAAAGACTCTGGTTTTGAAGTAACAGATAGAATTAATATTAAAATTTTAAAAAATAGTTTGGTTGAAGATGCTGTAGCTAGTAATCTTGATTATATAAAAACAGAGACCTTAACTGCTGAGCTAAATTTTGAAGAAGAATTAGAAAATGGTACGGAAATTGCCTTTGATGAGGTGAACACCAAATTGTTTATCCAAAAACACTAAAAACTATGGTTGAAGATTTAAAAGTTAGATACTCTGATAAAGACTTAGCAGAATTTAAAGAGCTTATTACAGACAAAATTGAAAAAGCTAAAAGTCATTTAGAACTTTTAAAAAGCTCTTATATGAATGATGGAAATAATGGTACAGATGATACCTCGCCAACATTTAAAGCTTTTGAAGAAGGTTCTGCTACGATGAGTAAAGAGGCAAATACGCAGTTGGCTATTCGTCAAGAGAAATTTATTCGTGATTTGAAAAATGCGGTACTTCGTATTGAGAACAAAACATACGGAATCTGTAGAGTGACTGGAAAATTGATCAATAAAGAGCGCTTAAAATTAGTTCCGCATGCTACCTTAAGTATCGAGGCTAAGAATATGCAGTAATTTTTCTTCATTAAAAATTTAAATCCCGTGTTTATGTCACTTGTTAAGTGCATTGGTGCGGGTTTTTTTATGCAAGCCAAAATTATAAAATGAAAGTACTTTTCTTTATTTTTTTAGTAGTATCAATGCAATTTGGGCAGGCTCAGAAGGTTGTTGAGAAAACAATTTTTGATACAGTAGATACTGCAATTGAAATAGATGCGAGCAATTGTTATGCAGTTTTCGTAACAACTTCAAAAAGTAATAAGGTAATAGTAGCGGCTAAAATGGCCGGAGAGTATAGCGATAATCTTAGTTTAAATATTCATGAAGAAGGGAAAACGTTGTTGGTTGATACCGGCTTTAATTTAAACTTTGAAGCTCCAAACGATAAGTTAAGTGCGCACAAGGTGGTGTCTATTTCATTGCATATTAGTGTGCCAGAACATTTAAGAGTAAGAATTTTTGGAACCTATAGCAATGTAGACATTGCTGGTTTTTATAAAAACTTAGACGTCTCATTAAATGATGGAAATTGTACTCTCAGAAACACAGGTGTAGATACTAGTGTGCAAACACAAAGTGGAACAATTACTGTAGTTGCTGATTCTGGAACAATAACAGCCAAGACCAAATACGGGCGGTTGTCATCTGAAGAAATAAAGGGCGGAAATGATGTTTATAATCTTAAATCAGTTACCGGAAATATACATCTTAAGAAACTCAATTAATATAACTATTTTTGCACCACGTTTATAAAATAAGCATGAGTTTAAAAAAATCAATTCTACTAGTTTTAATAATTCTAGTTGTAGATCAGATAAGTAAAATATACGTAAAAACACATTTCACCTATAATGAAACTTTAGAGGTTTTTAGTTGGTTCAAATTTGTGTTTATTGAAAACTCAGGTGCAGCGTGGGGTACTAAGTTAAGTGACTTTTTACCTATCTCTGAAGAAACAGGAAAATTAATCTTAACTGTTTTTAGGCTATTTGCTGTGGTTGGTATTGGTTATTGGTTGTACGATACGGTAAGAAAAAATTTATCCAATACGTTGGCAATTGCTGTTTCTTTGATATTTGCAGGAGCTTTGGGAAATATTATAGATTCTGTTTTTTACGGAATGATATTCTCTGAAAGTCTTTATGGGGGCGAATTGGCTACTGCCTTTTCAGGTGAACCTTATGGGAGTATTTTTCATGGTAAAGTGGTAGATATGCTTCATTTTCCATTTATAGAGAATGCGGTGTGGCCAGAATGGGTTCCTTACTTTGGTGGTAATACATTTAGTTTCTTTGAGCCGGTATTTAATATTGCAGATATGGCAATTAGTACAGGGGTGGGAATCTTACTTGTGTTCAATAAAAAAGCATTTGCTAAAACAGAGGAAGAAGAAAGTATCGAAACATCAGAACCGCAAGAAGGAACTGTTTAAAATGTATACGTCTTGTTTGGTGTAACACAATAGTCTAACTTAATGTCGGTAGCTAAGATGTCTGTGATTGTATCAGCAGCTTCAAAGAATGATAGTCCCACTTTAAGGCAGTTCTCATTACAATCAGCTAAGAATTTATCATAATATCCTTTTCCATAACCCACTCTGTTTCCTAAAGCATCAAATGCTAATAAAGGAATAAAAACCACATCTATACTGTTTGCTGGTATTTCTATGCCATCTACAGGTTCAGGAACGTTCCATTTATTTTTTTTAATCAGTGTATTGTCTGTCAAAAGATAGTGTTGCAGGGTTTGGCTATCTTGCATTTTCGATAAAATAATATTTTTATCTTTTCCTTGTAAAATGGATAATATAAAGCTAGTGTCTATTTCCTTTTTTTCAGATATAGATAAGTATAAATGGTAATTGTTTTTATTCCAGATGGGAAGTTGAAGTAGATTATTGGCTATGGAAATGCTTGAATCTATAAGTTCATCGGGAGAAAGTTTCTCGCGTCTTGAAGTGTACGTTAATCTAAGATCTTTTTTTATCATATAAAATCTTGGTTATAACGTAATAATTGATGCTAAATTGTAATGTCTATTCTTTAGCTGAAACAGCAACGTAAATTTTAAAGAAAAGCATTAAAATCAAATAAGTTCCTAAAGTTATGATGTAATTTTCCATAGCAGTATTAATTTTCTATAATCTAAATGTAAATAAAAAAACAATATAATTCCGCGAAGTGCATTCAAAAATCGTTGAAACGCACTCTTTTAGTAAAAAATTATGATTTTGTAGGAATTGTAGGAAGAATTACTTCTCTAAAAATAGCATTTAAAATAGTGATATTCAAATTTTTAAGAGAACTTTAAGGGGGTGAGGACCGTATGAGTGGTATTTGAGCCTATAGCTATTTTAGTTTACAATTTCTTAAACAGAATTATTTGATTATAAAGTATAGTAATAAGTACCTTTTTGCATACGGTTCTAATCATCAAAATTTGAAGTTAAAACGCCTTAAAAATTATAGCTTTTGCTAAAAACAGAGTAATTTAACGGTCTTTATCATAGATTAAATATTTAGATTAATTTAATGCAAGAACCATCTCTAGAATTACAGCTTAGTACACTGCCTAATAATCCAGGAGTATATCAGTTTTATGATGCTGAAGATAAAATTCTGTATGTAGGGAAGGCTAAGAATCTAAAGAAAAGGGTAAGCTCTTATTTTACTAAAAATCATGAAATTGGCAAAACGCGTGTATTAGTAAAGAAAATAAGGAGTATAAAACATATCGTTGTTCCTACAGAGTCAGATGCACTTCTTTTAGAGAATAATTTAATTAAGAAATACCAGCCCAGGTATAATGTTCTTTTAAAAGACGATAAATCCTATCCTTGGATTTGTATTAAGAACGAGCGTTTTCCGAGAATTTTTCCGACTAGGAGGCATATTAAAGACGGGTCTGAATATTTTGGACCGTATACGAGTATGAAAACGGTAAAAACCTTGCTCGATTTAATTAAGAGTGTATATCCATTGCGTACCTGTAATTATGATTTGTCAAAAGAAAAAATAGCGTCTGGTAAATATAAAGTATGTCTTGAGTATCACCTCAAAAACTGCAAGGGCCCTTGTGAAGATTATCAAGATGCAGAAGAGTATCACAGGCAGATAGAAGAAATTCGTGAAATACTAAAAGGTAATTTTAAATCCTCGCTTCAGTATTTTAAAAATCAAATGAAAATCTTTGCTCAAGAAATGCGCTTTGAGGAGGCGCAAGATATCAAGGAAAAAGTAGCAGTGCTAGAGAATTATCAAGTAAGAACTACCATCGTAAACCCTAAAATTAACAATGTAGATGTTTTTTCTATCATATCAGATGAAGCTTTTGCATACGTGAATTACTTGCAACTTTCACATGGTTCAATTATACGATCACATACTTTAGAGATAAAGAAGAAGTTGGATGAGTCTGATGCAGACCTTTTGGCTTTAGCTATTGTAGAAATTCGTCAAAGATTTAAATCGCTAACAAGAGAAATATATGTACCGTTCTCTGTAGAGGTAGAACAGGATGTTAAGATTACTATTCCTAAGTTAGGCGATAAAAAAAGAATTTTAGAATTATCAGAGCGGAATGCTAAACTTCAACGACAAGAGCGTTTCAACCAAATAAAAATCATGGATCCAGATCGCCATACGAATAGGTTGATGGCCCAGATGAAAAGAGATTTAAGATTGTCTGAAGAGCCAAGACATATAGAATGTTTTGATAACTCCAACATTCAAGGAACCAATCCTGTTGCTGCTTGTGTGGTGTTTAAGAATGGAAAACCATCTAAAAAAGAGTATCGCCACTATAATATTAAAACTGTAGATGGTCCAGATGATTTTGCTTCGATGGAAGAAGTAGTTTTTAGGCGCTACAAAAGACTTTTAGAAGAAGAAGAGCCGTTACCGCAGTTAATTGTTATTGATGGCGGTAAAGGGCAATTGTCATCGGCATTAAAAAGTCTAGATCTATTAGGTTTGCGTGGGAAAATAGCGATTATCGGAATTGCGAAGCGTTTAGAGGAAATTTATTTCCCAGGAGATTCAATTCCCTTATATTTAGATAAAAAGTCAGAAAGTCTAAAAGTTATTCAATTTCTCAGGAATGAAGCGCACCGTTTTGGAATTACGTTCCATCGAAATAAGAGAAGTGCTGGGGCAATTTCGTCTGAGTTGGAAGCTATTGAAGGTATAGGTGGTAAAACAATAGAAGATTTGCTGAAAAGATTTAAATCGGTAAAAAGGGTTAAAGAGGCTTCATTAGAGCAATTGGCTGAAACAGTAGGAATGGCTAGAGCAAAAAAAGTATACGAGAGTTTTCATTAATTTGAAAAGCAACACTATGAATAGAATTTTATTTTTATCGGCTTTTCTGTTTTCCATTTTTACAGTTGTAGCACAGAACAACACTAAAAAGGAAGATGTAAAAGTAGGACTAGTCCTTAGTGGTGGTGGAGCAAAAGGATTTGCACATATTGGTGCGCTAAAAGTCATAGAAGAGGCCGGAGTAGAAATAGATTATATTGGAGGTACAAGTATGGGGGCAATTGTAGGTGCACTTTATGCTTCCGGTTATTCGGCAAATGAATTAGATTCTATATTTAGAAATACAGATTTCACTAAACTAATTCAGGATAACTTGCCGCGTAGTTCAAAGACCTTTTATGAGAAAGATGATTCTGAACGGTATGCTTTGACCTTGCCATTCAATCACTTTAAAATATCTTTCCCTTCTGCAATTTCTAGCGGTCAAAGTATATATAATGAGTTAGTAAGGTTACTATATCATGTAAATAATGTAGATGATTTTAGTGAATTACCCATTCCGTTTTTCTGTATTGCTACGGATGTGGAGACAGGAAATGAAATAATTTTAAATAAAGGGTATCTTCCGGAAACCATAATGGCGAGCGGAACCTTTCCCTCTCTTTTTGAACCTACTGAAATTGATGGAAGGGTCCTAATTGATGGTGGTGTTGTTAATAATTATCCGGTAGATGGGGTGCTGAAAATGGGTGCTGATGTAATTATTGGTGTAGACGTGCAGCACGGATTATCTAGCAGGGAAAACCTAGGATCAGCAACAGAAGTTTTACTGCAAATAAATAACTACAGAACCGTAAAAGATATGGTGGAGAAGGTGGAGAAAACAGACATCTATATAAAGCCCAACATAGAGAAATATTCGGTCATAGATTTTGCTTTCTTATCTGAAATTGTAAATAGTGGAGAACTTGCAGCAAGAGAGAATTACATAGCTTTAAAGGAATTGGCAAGCAAACAGAATAGAAAAAGGGTTAAGAGGGTTCCTGTAATTTGTAAAGACACTTTGCATTTAAACAACCTTATTATTAATGGGAGTGATAACTACTCTAGAGGTTTTGTCAAGGGGAAGCTAAGGTTTCCATTAGATAACCATGTAGCTTTTGAAAAATTACAACAAGGAATAGGAAACTTGTCTGCAACGGGCAACTTTAAAACAATCCGGTATCGGTTGGAGCCCGATGATAAAAAAACAGATTTAGTATTAGACTTACGGGAAAGTAAAACCAAAACCTTTATAAAAATAGGGGTGCATTATGATGATTTGTTGAACAGTGCTGCCATTTTAAATCTAACTAAAAAAAATATTTTATTTGATGATGATGTTGTTTCGTTTGATTTTATTTTAGGGGACAATGTAAGGTATAATTTAGAATACTATATAGATAAAGGCTCTTATTGGAGTTTTGGTATAAATTCTAGATTCGTAGGGTTTGGACAAAATATAGATTACCAAAATTTTGAATCTAATTTTGATGTTCCTGTAGATCCTAATATTAAAAATATAAATATTGATGTGTCAGACATCACCAACCAAGCTTACTTGCAGACAGTAGTTAAAGAAGAGTTTGCATTTACATTGGGTGTAGAGCATAAATTTTTAAAGTATAGTACAGAAACCATTGGGGAGTTATCAGATGATGAGAATGCTGTGGTAGACGATAGGTTTTATTTTGAAAAAAGTAATTTTTTTAGTGCCTATGGTAAGTTAACCTTAGATACCTATGATAGTAAGTATTTTCCGAGCAAAGGATTATATTTTGATGGCGATTTCCATTTCTATTTAGGATCATCCGATTTTACTAATAATTTCAGAGAATTTTCTATAGCACAATCTAAAATGGGCGTTGCTTTTCCTATTTTTAAAAACCTATCGCTGAATATTGAAACAGAAGGCGGTTTTAAATTGGGGACCTCCGCGGTTACGTCTTTTGATTTTGTTTTGGGTGGTTTTGGGGCGGCTAAAATAAATAATTTTATTCCTTTTTATGGATACGATTTTTTAAGCTTACCAGGAAACAGTTTTGTAAAAGGAATGATGAGATTGGATTATGAATTTACACCAAAAAATCATTTAATCTTTGCAGCTAATTATGCCAATGTAGATGATGATCTTTTTAGAACAGGAGAGTGGTTTAAAGAGCCCACTTATTCAGGTTATGGTGTAGGTTGTGGTTGGGAGTCGTTTGTTGGTCCCGTACAGGTGATTTACTCTTGGTCTCCAGAAAAATCTCAGTCCAATTTATTTTTTAGTGTAGGGTACTGGTTTTAAATAAGGCTAAATGGTTTGTTATTAATTTACTACAAAAGTTGGTCTTTAATTACGATATTTGTAAAATGCTACAATACAGAGTTGATATTACGGCGCATCTTCGAGCCATGTGGTAAAGCTATTTTTAATTCTTTCTTATAAGAAAGATAAAATAGTGTACACATACTTTTTATAAATCATTTCAAGATAAATATCATGGCAGCAGAAATAAAAAACCTAAAAGATTTAAAGAATACGGAATACTCGTTAAAAAAACTGTTTAAAGAAGCAGAGGATTTTCTTCCGCTACTAGGTACAGATTACGTGGAACTTTACGTGGGGAATGCAAAGCAATCTGCACATTATTATAAAACAGCCTTTGGGTTTCAGTCAGAAGCATATGCGGGTTTAGAGACAGGAGTTAAAGATCGTGTTTCCTATGTATTAAGGCAAGATAAGATCCGCTTGGTCTTAACAACTCCACTAGAAAAAGACGGTGAAATTAATAGGCACATTAATGAGCATGGTGACGGTGTAAAAATTGTTGCGCTATGGGTAGAAGATGCCACTAAGGCATTTGAAGAAACGACCAAGCGTGGGGCAAAACCATATTTAGAACCAACAAGAGAGGAAGATGAAAACGGACATGTAGTAAGATCGGGAGTGTATACTTATGGGGAAACGGTTCATTTATTTGTAGAACGTAAAAATTACAAAGGGCTTTTCTTGCCAGGATTTAGAAAATGGGAATCTCATTACAATCCGGCACCAACAGGAATCAAGTTTATTGATCATATTGTTGGTAACGTAGGTTGGAATGAAATGAACACGTGGTGTAAGTTTTATGGCGAAGTAATGGGCTTTGCTCAAATCGTTTCATTTGCAGATGATGATATTGCTACGGAGTATACAGCGCTTATGAGTAAGGTAATGAGCAATGGCAATGGTCGTGTGAAATTTCCAATAAACGAGCCTGCGAAAGGGAAAAAGAAATCGCAAATAGAAGAATATTTAGATTTTAATAATGGACCAGGGGTGCAGCATATGGCTTTGGCTACAGATGATATTGTTGCTACGGTATCGGCAATGAGAGATCGTGGGGTGGAGTTCTTATATGTTCCTGACGAGTATTATGATGATTTGTTAGAACGTGTGGGTGATATTGATGAAGATGTTGAGGTGCTTAAGAAGCATGGTATTCTAATAGATAGGGATGAAGAAGGGTACCTTTTACAATTATTTACGAAAACTATTGTAGATAGACCTACCCTATTTTTTGAAATTATTCAACGAAAAGGTGCGCAATCTTTTGGAGTAGGGAACTTTAAAGCACTTTTTGAGGCGATAGAAAGAGAGCAAGAAGCTAGAGGAACGCTCTAATTATGATCAATTTTCTTAATGAATTATTAATTTTTATCAGACTTCTATAAATTACTGTTAAGACTATAGTTAAAGTCCGTTAAAACTAATTTTAGAATAAAAGGTTTGTTTTAACTTTGTCATCAAATAAGGGGTGGTTCCCTTATTGACTTTAAGTATTGGTTTTTCATAATTTAAAGTTTGGTTGGTTATTTAGGGAAAGCCCAGTGGAAACACTGGGCTTTTTTTATTCTTTTTTTTCAATTACAATAGTTTGGAATAAATTTTGTTTATCTAAGTGTAAAGTTAATCCTGTGGAATTTGTTTTTTACTATTTTTACAGTGTTTGCTATAAATTAACCTCTTATCGCAATTAGATTCTTTAAGGCAATAGATAAAGTATGAAAAAATTTTTACTACTCATATTCGTTATAGCAATTGGTGCAGTTCATGCGCAAGAGAAAAGTGAACCCTTCAAATCTGGAGAATGGCTAAAGTTTCGTATTCATTACGGTATTTTTAATGCAAGTAGTGCCACACTTCACCTCACCAACGATAATGTGAACGGGAAAAGCGTCTATAAAGTTCGTGGAGAAGGTAAGACAACCGGAGCAGCGAGAGTTTTTTATAAGGTAGACGATGTTTATGAGAGTTACTTTGATAAAGAAGATGGTAGGCCTTATAAATTTGTTCGTAAAATAGATGAAGGAGGTTATACTAAAGATATTGAAATCAATTTCGATTACAATAAGAAAAAAGCCGAGTTAAATGATAAGAAGAATGCGAAAAAAGAAAACTTTACGATAACAAATAAGGTTCAGGATTTAATTTCAGCTTTTTATTATATCAGAAAAAATTATGACTTCAATGACCTTACAGAAGGTGAGTTTATTAAATTAGATATGTTATATGATGATGATGGAGTATATCAGTTTAAATTAAAGTATGTGGGTATAGATACCCTAAAAACAAAATATGGTAAAGTAGCTTGTTTAAAGTTTAGACCATATGTGCAATCTGGTCGTGTTTTTAAAGAAGAAGAAAGTTTGTCTTTATGGGTTTCCAATGATGATAATAAAATTCCAATTCGGATCAAAGC
This sequence comes from Cellulophaga sp. HaHa_2_95, assembly GCF_019278565.1. The sequence goes on from NZ_CP058988.1 coordinate 763,898, forward strand.
AGATATTGCTGTTGGTTCTATTAAGGCAGATTTAGATGGGTATAATGGTTTAAATAACCAGTTTAAAATTATAATGGATTAAATTTTCTGGGCTATTTTGTTAAATAAAGTAGTATTAGGCTAGCGGAATAAAACTTGACTTCAATAAAGAATTCTATTTTAATTCTTTATTCTATTTTTGTCAAAACATTGTTTTTTCAAAGTATTCCGTTAATCTAAATTTATTCCCATTGAAAAGTAAAGAAGATATCGATCTGCAAATTTCGAAGCTTGAAGAAAAGTATAAGAATTCTGGTCAAGATTTAAGTTCCTATTTAGATGGTCTTCTTTATCAACGCTACTTAACATACTGGGATTATATACATTTAGATACGCTTCTAAGTCTTCAAATACCAAGAACGCACTTTCCTGATGAAGAAATATTCATCATGTATCATCAAATTACAGAATTATATTTTAAGCTTATACTTCATGAGCAAAAACAATTAGTAGATGATAAAACACAAGAGGTAGATTTCTTTATTGAAAAAGCTAATAGAATAAACAGTTACTACAGGGTGCTTATTTCGTCATTCAGTATTATGATAAATGGGATGGAGCGAGAGCAGTTCTTGCAATATAGAATGGCGCTACTACCTGCAAGTGGTTTTCAATCGGCACAATACAGGATGATTGAGATTTATGCCACTTCTATGGAGAATCTGGTGCACCAAACAGAGCGAGCTAATTTTTCTTCAGAGAATGAAATAGAAGAACTTTACGAACATATTTATTGGAAAAAAGGAGCTACAGATAAAGCTACTGGAGAAAAAACCTTAACGCTAAAGCAATTTGAATATAGGTACACGCCTAGATTAATTCGCATTGCTAATCAAGTAAAAGATAGTAGTATCTATGCCAAATATCTTCAGCTTCCAGAAAAGGACAAACAGAATGAATCTTTGATTAAGGCGTTGAAAGAACTAGATATTAATGCTAATGTTAATTGGCCATTAATGCATATGGGTTCTGCATACCGTTACCTTGCTAAGGATAAGAAACCAATTGATGCAACAGGAGGAACAAATTGGAAAGAGTATTTGCCTCCAAGTTTCCAGAAAGTTGTGTTTTTTCCCGAGTTATATTCTAAAGATGAGTTAAATGATTGGGGAAAACAATGGGTAGACCATATCTTTAACCCTGAAAAAAGCACACATTGAGAATGCAGAAGATTTGTTTGATTATATTGGCTTGCCTTTTTTTAAGCTCATGCGGAGATGAAAAAAAAGAAAAAGATACAGTAGAGAAAGTAGAAGTGATAGAAAAGCCTATTGTTGAGGCTTACGGTTTTAATTTAGAAGATTTTGTTGTTTTAAAAGATACGGTCCGTAATGGAGATAGTTTTGGAGACCTTATGATTAAAAACAAGGTAGACTATCAGAAAATTTTTAAAATATCTACGGAATTCAAAGACACTTTTGATGTGCGTAAAATTAAAATTGGAAAGCCATATGCAATTTTAAAATCTAAGGATACCTCAGAAATTGCTCAATATTTTATTTATGAAGATGACCGAATTAATTATACAGTGGTTGATTTGAGAGATTCTGTTATTGCCTATCATGGTAAGAAAAATGTAAAGTATGTAGAAAGGGTAGCATCTGGTGTTATTAATTCTAATTTGTCTACTGCTATAAACGAACAAGGTATCGATTATATGGTTACAAATAATTTATCTGAAATCTATGCTTGGTCTATCGATTTTTTTAGACTTCAAAAAGGAGATAAATTTAAAGTATTGTATAAAGAGAAATATATAAATGATAGTATTTATGCAGGAGCAGAGCCAATAGAAGCTGCTTTTTTTGAGCACAATGGTGAGTCTTTTTATGCATTTTCGTATGAAACAGATTCGGTGAATAACATATCGGAATATTATAATGAACAGGCTAAAAATTTAAGAAGAGCTTTTTTAAAAGCACCAGTGGAGTTTAGTAGGATTTCTTCTCGTTATAATTTAAATAGAAGAATAGCCTACTATGGTTATAAAGTTAGGCCACACAAGGGTACAGATTATGCTGCTCCTATTGGGACGCCTATTCTAGCTACGGCCAACGGTACAGTTATAGAGTCAACCAGAAGAGGTGGTAATGGTAAGTATGTTAAAATAGAACACAATAGCACCTATAGCACCCAATACCTGCATATGAAAAATCAAAATGTTAAGAAAGGTCAATATGTGAAACAGGGAGATGTAATAGGTTGGATTGGGATGACAGGTAATACCGGAGGGCCTCATGTATGCTATCGTTTTTGGAAAAATGGAAAACAAGTGGATCCACTAAGAGAAAAGTTACCAGTAGCAGAGCCAATTGTTGATTCATTAAGAGGACGATATTTAGAATTTATAAGTCCAATTAAGGCAAAATTGGATAGCGTACCTTATACAGAAGTAAAAATACAAGAAGAAGTAAAAGAACAACAACCTTTAACACTTAAATAAAAATGGCACTACAAAATATAAACCCAACAAGTACAGAAGCATGGAAGCAATTAACAGCTCATTTCAATGCTAATAAGAATCAAGAGATAAAAGAATATTTTACATCAGATGCTACCCGTGCTGAGAAGTTTACTATTGAGTGGAATGATTTTTTAGTTGATTTTTCAAAAAATAGACTATCTAAAGAAACCTTAGATTTACTTCTTAATTTAGCGGAAGAGTTGAAGTTAAAAGATGCTATAGGTAAATATTTTGAAGGCGATATTATAAATGAAACAGAAGGTAGAGCTGTACTTCATACGGTTTTGAGAGCCAAGAAAACAGATTCAGTTTTGGTTGATGGTGAAAATGTAGTGCCAGAGGTTTATGAGGTTAAAGAAAAAATAAAGGCATTTACAGCGTCTATTATATCAGGAGATAAAAAAGGATTTTCCGGTAAGAAGTTTACAGATGTTGTTAATATAGGTATTGGTGGTTCAGATTTGGGACCTGCCATGGTTGTAGAGGCATTGAAGTTTTATGGCAACCATTTAAAAATGCATTTCGTAAGCAATGTAGATGGTGATCATGTGTATGAAACGTTACGTCATTTAGATCCCGAAACTACGTTGTTTGTGGTGGTTTCAAAAACTTTTACAACACAAGAAACTTTAAGTAATGCAACCACCATTAAAAAGTGGTTTTTAAAGCATGCAACACAAGCTGATGTTGCGAAACATTTTGCTGCAGTTTCTACAAATACGGAGAAGATTTCGGAATTTGGAATAGCTTCTGAGAATGTATTTCCTATGTGGGACTGGGTTGGTGGTCGTTTTTCATTGTGGAGTGCGGTAGGTTTATCTATTGCTTTGGCGGTAGGTTTCGATAATTTCGATGCTTTATTGGAAGGTGCTAACGAGATGGATGATCATTTTAAAGAAGAAGATTTTGATCAAAACATTCCAGTGGTATTAGCATTAATAAGTGTTTGGTATAATAATTTTTATGGTGCTGAAACGGAAGCTATCATTCCTTACACGCAATACCTAAGTCGTTTTTCTGCTTATTTACAACAAGGTATAATGGAGAGTAACGGTAAAAGTGTAGATAGAGCAGGTAATCCTGTAACTTATCAAACGGGTACAATTATTTGGGGAGAACCAGGCACAAATTCTCAGCATGCATTTTTTCAGTTAATACATCAGGGTACAAAAGTAATCCCAACAGATTTTATTGGATATAGAAATTCACTTCACGGTGATACGGATCATCATAATAAGCTAATGGCCAACTTTTTTGCTCAAACAGAAGCTTTGATGAATGGTAAGGAAGCTGCTGAGGTAAAGAAAGAGTTGGAGGAAAAAGGAATGGGGGAAAAATTATTAGATAAATTACTCCCTTTTAAAGTTTTTCAAGGTAATAATCCAACAAATACACTTTTGATAGATAAGCTAACTCCTAAGAGTTTGGGAGCATTAATAGCAATGTACGAGCATAAAATATTCGTCCAAGGTGTTATTTGGAACATATTTAGTTATGATCAATGGGGTGTAGAACTTGGAAAACAATTAGCAACTACAATTCTTAAGGATATTGAGAATTCCGAAATTGCTAATCATGATTCATCAACATTAAATCTTTTGCATAATTTTAAGAAATAATTAGACTTTTTCTCTTTTTCTTAATAAAAGTTGATAAGTTCTTGTTTTACAGGTGTTAGACACGTGTTTTTATGTTAATTTTAGCAAAACTAATTTAACGTTTTGTTAATATACAAGTGCAATTAAAGTTTCACTTTTGCAGCAAAACTAAAACTAAAATAACACTTAGAAAAATGAGAAAATTTTATTTCACAATTGTCGCATTATTGTTTTCGGCAGTTGCTTTTTCACAGGGCGTTACTACCTCTGCAATCGGGGGACAAGTGACAGATGAAACAGGAGAGCCATTGCCAGGTGCAAGTATTGTAGCAGTGCATACTCCTTCCGGTTCAACTTATGGTGCGGCTACCGATTTTGATGGGTATTATAGAATATCCAACATGAGAACAGGTGGGCCATATAAGATAACTATTAGTTATATAGGGTATGTAGATTTTAATGATGCAAATGTCTTTCTACAGTTAGGCGATGCGCAAAGGATTAGCGTGACGTTAGGTGAGTCTGCTAATGAATTAGATGAAATTGTTGTTGTTGCACAATCTAACGGAGTTTTTGATTCAGGTAAAACTGGAGCAGGTACTAATGTATCTCAAAAACAGGTAAATAATTTACCGACAATTTCTAGAAATATTGCAGATTTTGCAAGATTAACACCTCAAGCTCAGGTTTCAGGGGATGATGTTATCTCTATTGCGGGTCAAAATAATCGTTACAACGCTATTTATATTGATGGTGCTGTGAATAATGATGTGTTTGGTCTTGCTGGTAATGGAACTAATGGTGGCCAAACAGGAGTAAGTCCAATTTCTTTAGATGCAATTGAATCTTTTCAAATTAACGTGGCTCCTTTTGATGTTAGACAATCAGGTTTTTCAGGAGGAAGTATAAATGCAGTTACAAAATCAGGAACTAATACAATTGAAGGTTCTGCATACGGTTTTTATAGAAATCAAGACTTAGCCGGTAAAACACCGTCTGGTCTTGCTGGAGATGATGAGCGAACTAAATTGGCAGAATTTTCTTCTCAAACATATGGTGTTCGTGTTGGTGGTCCAATAATTAAAGATAAATTATTTTACTTTGTAAACTATGAAAGACAAGATAATGAAACCCCTCAGCCTTTTAACATATCTACATATAGAGGTAGTGTTACAGAGGGGCAATTAACTCAGTTGTCAGATTTTTTAAGTGATAATTATAATTATGATGCAGGAGGTTATGAAAATAATACATCAACCTTGCAGAGTGATAAATTGATAGCTAAAATTGATTGGAACATTAATGACAACAATAAATTATCTTTAAAGCATAGTTATGTTAAGGCTGTTCAGTTTAATGCACCTGGGTCTAACCAAGGAGCTATAAACTTTCTCAATGGAGCGGTTAATTTTGAGTCCGTTACAAATTCAACAGCGTTAGAATTAAGCTCTAAAATTGGGGATAATATGTCTAATAATTTAATCATTGGTTATACGACAGTAAATGACGATAGGGGAGTCTCGGGAAGTCCTTTTCCAAGTGTTCAAATTTTTGATACTTCAGGCTCTTCAATCTATTTTGGCTCTGAACCTTTTTCAACAGCAAATTTATTAGAGCAAAAAGTTCTTACACTTTCTAATAATTTTGAAATATATAAAGGAGCACATACAATTACTATTGGAACTAATAATGAATTTTCTTCTGCATATAATGTTTTCTTTGGAAATAATTATGGGGCTTATAGATATAATAATATTGATGATTTCTTGAATGGAGTTCCTGGGAATAGATACAGATATGGATATTCATTATTAGGGGGTTCAGGTGATGATTCTGAAGGTGCGGCTGATTTTGATTTATTTCAATTTGGCTTGTATGTGCAAGACCAAGTAAATATTACTGATAATTTTAAATTTACAATCGGTGCTCGTATAGACGTACCTTATTGGGAGGATGGTTTAGTTAATGATGACTTTAATACGCGTACAGTTAGTATTCTTGAGTCAAATGGTAAAAATTTACAAGGAGCTCGTGTTGGGCAAGGTATTGATGCTACTGTTCATTTTTCTCCTAGGGTTGGTTTCAACTGGGATGTGAAAGGAAACCGTTCAACTCAAATTAGAGGTGGTCTTGGTGTATTCACATCTAGAATACCATTAGTATGGCCAGGTGGTGCATATAACAACAACGGGGTTACTGCTGGATCTCTTCAGTTAACTGGAGGAGATGTTCCAGTATTCAATTCTGATGTTAATAATCAATTTGCAGATCCATTACCAGGTACTGGCGCTTTAGGTGGTGATATAAATCTTTTTGCTAAAGATTTTAAATTACCTCAGGTATTCAAAATTAACATTGCAATAGATCAAAAATTACCTGGTGATGTGGTGTTCTCAGGAGATTTTATCTGGAATGATAACATATCTGCGGTTACATATGAAAACCTAAATTTACCAAATACTCCAAGTTTTTTAACAACAGGTGCAGGTTCTAGACCAAATTATGGATTTGGTGCGTTAGATAGAACTTATGGAGCTGTGTATTTAGGTTCAAATACTGGAGAGGGAAGTTCTTATAATGTTAGTGGTTCTTTAAGTAAGAATTTCTATTCAACTAAAGTTGATGTAACTTCTCAAGTGACTTATTCTTATGGAGATTCTGATGGTATTTTTGATGCTACATCATCTCAAAATAGTTCACAATGGAGAAATTTGGAGACTGTAAATGGATCCAATAGACCAGATCTTTCTACATCTGATTTTTCTCCTGGAAATAGAATTATTGCGAACTCAACTATCGAATTTAAATGGAGTGATAAATTACGTACCCGTTTAGGTTTCTTTTACGAAGGGGCTGAAGGAACTCCTTTTAGTTATGTTTACAATGGTAGCGGTTTATTATCGGATACTGGTTCATTTTCTGCTTTAGCTTATGTGCCAGCTAATGCGGCTGAAGCTCAATTAGTTTCTTATACTGATGGTGGCGCAACAGTTACGGCTACTGAACAGTGGACTTCTCTTAATGCCTTTATTGAAAGCGATGATTATTTAAGTTCAAGAAGAGGGCAATTTGCAGAAAGAAATGCTTCTCGTTCGGATTGGACGCATATAGTTGATTTAAAATTTGCTCAAGAATTTCGTTTTCAGACAGGAAAAACTTTAAATAAGATAGAGTTTACAGCGGATATTTTTAACTTTACTAATCTTTTAAATAAAGACTGGGGTGTTAGAACTTTTACAAACTTTAATCAAGTACAATTATTAAACTTTGAAGGTTTTCAAGCAGATGGCACTACGCCAACTTTTACTTATAATGAAAGTGCACAAGAAACTACAAATATTATTGATGATTCTGGTTTGAATTCATCAAGATGGCAAATGCAATTAGGGCTTAGATATAGCTTCTAATTCTTTTCTCTAAAAATTTTAAAACCCTGCTTATTCAATTAAGCAGGGTTTTTTTATGCTTAATTTTCACTATTTTTGAGGCAACAAATTAAAATTTAAAATATGATCTACGAAATAATTTATAAGCTACATTCTTTCTTTGCTTATATCGTTTTAGCTGTATTGATATTGGCCGTAATAAATGCAATTACGGGCTTAACAAAAAATAGAATGTTTACTTTGGAGAAAGACTTTAGAATAAGCCTTTTTGCCCTAATACTATCGCATATACAATTATTAATTGGTATCATTTTGTATTTTGTTTCTCCTAAAGGATTTTATGCAATTAGTGAACTAGGAATGGGCGGACTAACATCTGCTTCAAGACTGTTGGCAGTAGAGCATCCTTTTATAAATATTATAGCCTTGGTTTTTATTACCATAGGGTGGTCTAAACATAAAAAAATAATGGAAGCGAAGCGTAAGTTTAAAACAATAGCAATCTTTTACGGAACCGGATTGGTGTTGATTTTGAGTCGCTTACCATGGGGACAGTGGTTTGCTTAAATCATTAAACTAACATAATTTATAAAAAAAGCTTTGAGAAAAATCTCGAGGCTTTTTTTTATTCACCGCCACTAGTCATGGAAGGTACGGCTTTAATTAAATAGAGGTATACAGGGAAATGATCACTATATCCGCCCACATAATTACCGCCAGCATAGGTGCGTAAAGGATATCCCTTATATTTCCCTGTTGGATCTAATAAATAGGATGGAGTAAAGACTCCCGCTTTCCAATAAGTATAGTTTTCTTTATTTTCTGAAATTAAATTACTGGTAAAAAAAAATTGGTCAAAAAGGTTCCATTTGTCTCGGTATGCTAAAGAGCCTATTCCTTTTTTGTGTAGCTTTTCCATGGGGTTGTATAAATCATTTTCTTCTAAGTTTCTTTCATCTCCTTTGGTCTTCAGAATCTTTCTTAGGCTATCACTGGTTGGATCGTCATTTAAATCGCCCATGCTTATAATTTTAGCGCTTGCATCAGTTCTTTTAATAGAGTCTATGATTCGTTTGTTCAATTTGGCGGCTTCTATACGGTTTGGTTTACTTCTTGCCTCACCGCCGCTTCTAGAGGGCCAGTGATTAACTATAAAATAAACTTGTTCGTTATCTAGTAGTCCTCCAACAATTAATTGATCTCTTGTGTAGTCTCTGTATCCTTCATTGTTTTGAAGCAATAAGCGTTGGCTCTTGAAAGAAGTAGGTATAAATGCATTTTTCTTGTAAAGTAAAGCTACATCTATTCCGCGTTCATCCGGGGAGTCAAAATGGACAATTCCATAATTTTTTTCTCTTAAGTTTTTATGATAGATTAAGTCTGCTACAACTTCTTGATTTTCAACTTCGCAAATGCCTATAATATCGGGAGAAGATTTTGATACACTTTGCCCTATTTCGGACATTGCCTTAGAAAGATTATTTAATTTTTGCAGGTATCGATCTTCGGTCCATTGGTCTTTACCATTTGGAGTTCTGTCATCATCATAGGTAAGGCTATCATTCTTAAGGTCGAATAAATTCTCTAAATTATAAAAGGCGATTGTGCGTATTTTGTAGCTCTTTTTCTGAGCGTGTAGGTTTAAGTGTATAACGAGGAGGAGGAGAAAAAGTCGTGTATTCATTGTTCTATATTGTGGTTAGATGAGCTGTTAGCTTATCGAAAATAATCTGATTTGTATTGTAATATTAATAATAATATTCCTATATTACTCCATAAATCACTGAAATAGTAGTTGTTAACATGTTTAAGATCTTTTTGTTTATTGTTTTTTCTATATCAGCAAGCGTGAGTTTTTCACAAACTAATAGGATAGTAAAAGGAAGAGTTGTAGATAAACAGCAGAAGGATCAACTTACAGGTGTTCGTATTATAGTCGAAAAAACTAAGTGGTTAACCACTACAGATAAAGATGGTATTTTCTCCATTTTACTGCCTGATTCGGGTGATTATATTCTAAGTTTTCAGTATTCGGATTATATTTTAAAAAGGGTGCCAGTTACTTTAGGAAATCGTATTCTAGATTTGGGTACGGTATATCTCGAAAAAGATATTACGGTAGAGTTAACCGATAATTTAATTACGCTGACCGATTCAGAGCTACATGATGACGAACAAAGTGCTAGTTCTGTTGGACTCTTACAAGCTACAAAGGATATTTTCTTGCAACGGGCTGCTTTTGATTTTGGTCAGGCATTTTTTCGTGTTCGTGGTTATGATTCTCAATATGGGAAAGTTTTGATGAATGGTGTTTCTATGAATAAGTTTTATGATGGGAGACCGCAATGGAATAACTGGGGTGGATTAAATGATGTTACCAGAAATCAAGAGTTTAGTAATGGGCTATCTGCATCTGCTTACAGTTTTGGAGGAGCATTAGGAGTAACTAATATTTCTACAAGACCCTCAGCCTTCCGCCCAGGAATTAGAATATCGTCTTCGGCTTCTAATAGAACTTATGCGGCAAGAGTCATGGCGACATACACTTCCACTATTTCAGAGAAGAGCTTTAGTTATAGTGTATCAGGATCGAGAAGGTGGGCTAAAGAAGGTTACGTTGCGGGTACATTATATGACGCATATTCGGCTTTTGGAGCTATCGAATATCAAATAAATCCTTCGAATAGTCTGCTATTTACAGGAATGTTGGCCTATAATAGGAGAGGTAGGTCTTCTGCAGTTACCGAAGAGGTTTTTACTCTAGTGGGTAACCAGTACAATCCTTATTGGGGAACCCAAAATGGAGAAATTAGAAACTCTAGGGAGCGTACAATAGCCGAGCCCATCTTAATGTTTAACCATATTTTAGAGACCTCAAAATTAAAATTAAATACGGGAGTAAGTTATCAGTCCGGAATTAACTCAAGATCTAGACTTGGGTATTATAATGCGCCAAATCCTGATCCCACGTACTATAGATATTTACCTAGTTACTATATCAATAGCACCATAGGGGCTAACTTTTTAAGTGCTAATACAAGTAAGGAAGGATTTCTTTTGAACCCACAACTTAATTGGAATCAGGTTTATAAAGCTAATGATGCTATTAAAGCTGCCTATGTACTTTATGATGATGTTGTGAAAGACTCGCAAATAGCGGCAAGTAGCATCGCTAATATTACAATAGGGACTCAATTTAAAATTGATCTTGGAATAGGATACAAATCACTAGCGTCTACCAATTATGCTGAGATTTCTGATTTATTTGGGTCGGAATATCATGAGGATATTGACGTTTTTTCAAATACCTTAAATGATAGCAACGGAGTTTTACAAAAGTATGAGGACGATATTTTTAATTATCATTATGATATAGACGTTGAGCAATTAGAAACTTTTGCTCAGATAAACTATGAGCATAACGGTTGGGAAGGTTTTTTAGCAGGGCAATGGGAAGCTTTAAATTATAGTAGAAACGGACGTTTCAAAAACCAACGTTATGAAACTACTTCTCTTGGAAGAAGTAATGATGTTAGCTTCTCAAATTTCAGTATCAAAGGCGGGTTTTCATATAAAATTAATGGAAGAAATTGGATTGAATCCAACGCTATGTTACAACAAAAACCTCCAGTATTACAAAATGTTTTTATTAATCCAAGAGAGAACAATTTGGTGGTGCCTGACTTAAATTCTGAGAAAATTACGAGTATAGATGGATCTTACTTTTTTAGATTTTCTAAATTAACAGGTCGTGTTACGGGTTTTCATACTAGGTTTCAAGGAGCTACTGACGTAAATTTTTTCTTTGTAGATGCAGGTGTAGGTTCAGATTTTGTTCAAGAGGTTTTAACTGGTGTAGATAAGTTGCATATGGGTACAGAATTGGGTGTAGAGTATCAGATTTCATCCGCGGTACAATTAACGGCAGTTGCAGCTATTGGTAAATATGTATTTGCTAATCATCCAAATATTACTATAAATTTTGATACCGCCAATGCAGAAGATGAGCTCATAAATTTGGAGGGAAGCAAAGACTTAGGAAAGGCAAATATTAAGGATTATAAATTAGGGCAAGGTCCTCAGAAAGCCGTTGCTATTGGTATTAATTATCGAGATCCTAAATATTGGTGGGTAGGAGTTACAGCAAATTATTTAGCGAATAACTATGCTAATATATCGACCATTACTAGAACTAATAGTTTTTATATAGACCCAGAAACAGGAATTAATTTTCCCGATGCCACAAATGAAAATGTTTCTCAATTATTGGCTCAACAGTCACTAGATAATTTTTATTTGCTCAATTTAGTTGGAGGTAAATCCTGGTTGAAAAATGGGAAATATATTAGTGTTTTTGCTAGCATAAACAATGCATTTGACACCACATTCAGATCGGGTGGGTACGAGCAAAGCCGAAATGGAAATTTTGGACAGCTTAAACAAGATGCTTTGAGCGGATCGCCTTCTTTTGCTCCTAAATATTGGTATGGCTACGGAAGAACCTATTTCTTGAATTTTGCAATAAGTTTTTAATCATATTATGGTATATAAATTATTTTTATTTTGGGTGCTAATGGTAATAAGCGTACTTCTAATGCTCCCATGTTCCTGCGTAAAAAATAGAGATTTTGATCAATTGAAAGTTTCTTGTGAGAAAGAACTTGTGGCAAATACTACATTTACACAGATTTTTAATTTGTATGATGAGGAAACAATCCAAATACAAGAGGATTTGATTATAGAAGGCTATGTAATATCATCTGATGAAGCAGGGAATTTTTTTGGAGTTCTCCACTTTCAAGATGACTATCAGCATCCTACAGAAGGCTTGCAGATTGAATTAGATATTCGAGACAGTCATTTGTTTTATCCTATTGGAAGCAAAATTTTAATAAAATTAAAAGGATTGTATCTAGGTAAAAGCAAAGGTGTCTATAAGATTGGAGGTGTATTTAGTTCTTTTGGGAATGTTTCTGTAGGTAGATTACCAGCCCCAATTGTAAATCAGCATATATTTATTTCTTGTGAACAAGCCAGGGAGCTTGCTCCTACTTTAATTTCGCTTCAAGATAGTTTGGTGCGATTTAAAAATACGTTGGTGCAGATTGAACAAATTGAATTTTCTAGTGCAGAGTTAATGGAAACGTATGCCATAAAGGAGCAAGAGACCGATAGGACTCTAATAAACTGTTTGGATAAAGAGTTGGTTCTAAGAAATAGTGGATATTCAGATTTTCAGAATATAAACTTACCAAAAGGAAGTGGGTTAATAACGGGAGTACTCCTTCAGGAGAATGATGATTTTTTTTTAGTGGTTAGAGATACCAATGATTTGAAATTTGATCAAGAACGCTGCGAAGATTTTATTGATGAATTTACTTCAAACTCAGTTTTTATTAGTGAAATTGCAGATCCAGAAAACAATGCAGATGCTCGGTTTATTGAGTTGTATAATTCGGGACCTTCATTAAGTTTAAAAAATTGGCGCTTACTTAGGTATACCAATGCAAACACAACGGTTGGTGCTACGATTAACTTATCAGGGATTGTTTTGGAGGCGAATACGACACTGGTCATTTCTCCTAATGAGGAAGAATTTAAAGTTGTATATGGTTTTATTCCAGATCTGGTGGTAAGTACAGGTAGTGCGGCAGATTCAAATGGGGATGACATTATGGTATTGGTAGATCCATTTGATACGGTAATTGATATTTTCGGAGCTATAGGAACAGACGGTTCAGGTACCCATCATGAATTTGAGGATGGTAGAGCATTACGTAAGCCAGAAATTAATATGGGGAATACTGTTTATTCATTCGATGAATGGCTTATATATAATGACACTGGAGCTTCAGGAACAATTAATATGCCTCAACAAGCACCAGTTAATTTTACGCCTGGGATTCGTTAACGAGACAAACTTTAATTTTGTTTAAATCTGCAGGGGTAATAGGCTTAACAATATAATCATGAACAACAGTATAGTTTTTAATCATGTCTATTTCTAATGGGTTAATAGAAGAGCTCATTACAATAATTTTAATCTGCGCTTTATTTTCTATGGGTGCCGCTTGAAAACTATCAAGAAATTCCCAACCACTCATCACAGGCATGCTAAGGTCTAAAAAGATTACGGTAGGTAACAACTCATTTTGTTGATCACATTCTATTAAAGCTTCAATAGCTTGTTTTCCGTGTTCAAATTCTGCGATAGTCTCCGTAAATTTTTCTTCTTTCATCAATTTTTTAGATATGAAAACGAAAATCGGGTCGTCATCTACAAAGTAGATTTTTTTTATAAAAGGATTCATAGCTAAATGGTTTGGAAATTAATGGTGAATTTAGTGCCTACATTTACTTCGCTAGTCACAGTTATCGTGCCCCCCATGGCTTCAATTTGGTTTTTTGTAATATATAACCCAACACCTCTAGCATCTTTGTTACGATGAAAAGTCTTGTTCATGCCAAAAATATTTTTACCAAATTTTGCCATATCGATGCCTTTGCCATTATCTTCAAAAGTTAGTTGAACTTTTTTATCGATTAATGTGGTGCAAATTTTGATAATTGGTGATCTGGTCGCTGCGCAATATTTTAGACTATTGGTAAATAAATTAAGCAAGACACTGTCAAGATAGGCGGGTACCACATGTACAGAATAGTCTGGATCAACGTCTAACATACACATTCCCTTTTTTTCTTGAAATAACGTACCAATATTGTTTTGAACGGTGGTTATTGCTTTTAGAATATTGATTTGAGTTAATTTAGACTGGATATTAGTGTCCGTGGATTGTACCACTTCATTTAGATTATACACAGTGCTGTTTAAACTATTGGTAGCACTTTTTAACATCTCTAAAATCTGTTTGCGTTCCTCTGGGTCTTTCTCATCTTCAATCAATGAAGTTAAAACAGAAAGATTGGTGGAATGCGAGCGTAAATCATGAGAAACCATATGCGCAAAATTGGTGAGACTATTATTTTGCTCGCCAGTAATTTCTGCAAATTTTTTCAATTTTATTTCGGTATTCTTTTCGTTTGTGATGTCTTGACAAATACCTAAAGCTCTAAATTTATTATTTTTTGGTCCTGTTAAAATAGTAACACTTGCTTTAATATTACGAACACTATTATTGGATAAGAGCACTCGGTACTCTAGTACTCCTGAGCCATTTCCATTGTAGTAGGAAACTACCTCATTGTGTACGCGCTTAATGTCATCAGGGTGTAGTGATTTTTTCCAATTCCGATAGAGACTCCCGGTGTAATTTTCTTTATCGATATCATGTAATTCAAAATTGATATCATCCCATATAGTATGCCCTGTATTTAGATCATATTCCCAGGTGCCAACATTTGACGCAGATATTGCGCTTTTTAATTTTTCAGCAGCCTGTCGATACGCTAATTGTGGTCTTTTATATGGATCTATATCTTGGCAGATACCATAAATTCTAACACATTTTCCATCAACAAATTCTGCACGCCCCTTTGTTCTTATCCAAAGTTCTTTACCCGTACCTGTTATCATGATTACTTCTTCATCCCAAGGGGTGCCATTTTCAATAGCCTCATGAGTAGCTTTAAGAATCAGATCTCGGTGCCGGCCTTCTTTGAAATGTACAAAGCACTCATCAAAAGTCTGAGGAACATAATCCAAAGGCATTTCATGAATAATATTTACCATCTTCGTCCACTGAGCCTTGTACGTAAGTAAGTTGAGCTGCCAGCCTCCTGTTCTAGCTACTTCTTGCGCTTCTTTGACTAATTCGTCAATATTTTTGTTATCGGTAATATTTTCCAAAACAACAACAAGGCCACCTACAGAACCGTCCTCTTTAGTCCAAGGATTAATTTTCCATTTAAGCCAAATGTTTCTACCATCTTGTAAAAGATACTTTTTACCTTCATTTTGACAAGAATTTCCTAACAAGCAGCGGTCTAAGGTCTCTTTAAATGCGGGAGGGAAACTAGGAAGAACATCAAAAAAATACTTATCAATGATATTTTCAATAGTAATGCCGTGTTCCTTTAAAAACATCCTTGATGAGGATAGAAATTCACATTTACTATTTAAGGTCGCAACTGGGATTGGGGCGTCTCTTATTAAGGATTCATTGACTTTAATCTGTGAAAAAAAAGAACCCATGGAAAATACTTAATAGTTGATAATTAAATTTAAGAAAAGATTTACAACAATTATTGAAAATCAGGATTTATATGACTCCAATGTAGTTGATTTATTCCGAAATTTCGTCAATTACCTTCTGTAAATCATTAGTCGTTACAGGCTTTACAAAGAAATTATTTACTGCACTATAACTTTTGGCTTTTATTAGATCTCTAGGATCAACAGAAGAGCTTACAATGTAAATTCTAACATTTTTTCTGTTTTCTTCGGGTATTTTAATGAAATCTTCTAAAAAATCCCAACCATCCATGATAGGCATATTTAAATCTAAAAATATAATTGGAGGTATGTTGCCATTTGTATTTAGTAAATCTTTTAGTCCATTTATGGCTTCATATCCATTTTCATAAACGATAATTTCTTTACAAAACTTTGTTTCTTTAATTGTTTTCTTTAAACCAAAAACAGAGATTGGATCATCATCTATCACACAGGCATTTTCTACATATTCTATCATTGGGTTATGCTTTTTCAAAAGTTAATACAAAAGTTGTTCCCTTGTTTACGGTGCTATGTACAGTTATAGATCCATTCATGGCTTCAACTTGATTTTTGGTTATAAAGAGGCCTATTCCTTTTGCATCTTTATGGTTATGGAATGTTTTATACATGCCAAATAGTTTTTCTCCGTGTCTTTTAAGGTCTATTCCTTGTCCGTTATCAGAGAAATGTAAGGTAATCTGATTATTGCTAATTTTATTTTTTATATGTATTTCTAGGTTCCGTTCTTGAGAAGAATATTTTACACTATTGGTGAATAAATTTAGTAAGATACTATCTAGATAGGCCGGAACAGCTTTTATAATAACGTCCTTTTCTACCAAAATCTTACAACTGGCATTTTTTTCTTTAAGTAAGGCTAAGATGTTTTTTTCAACACGCTTAATAGAATCAAATAAATTTACATTACTTAAGTTTTCTTGAGTATTAGTGGTAATATGAACAACTTCATTTAAATGGTGTACTGTTTCACTTAAGCTTTCAGAGGCATCACTCAACATTCTTTCTAAATTTACTTTCTCACCATTATCTGTTTCTTCTTTTAGGAAGTTGGTAAGCATAGATAAATTTGTAGAATGTGATCGTAAATTGTGAGAAACAATATGTGCAAAATTTAATAAACTTTCATTTTGATGTTTCGTGATTTCTAATAAAGCTTTTGTTTTATTCTCGGAAGCAATCATTGCCGTTACATCTATCACTTGAGCAATGAAATGGGATAGTTTTCCGTTAACTTTATGAACTGTTGTAACCGTTAACAAGGCATTTACAATGGTACCATCTTTATGAAAAAAGCGTTTTTCAATGGTGTAATTCGTAAGTTTACCTTCATGCATTTTCTTTATAAAATGCGAATCTTTGGTCCAATCATGGGGATGCGTAATTTCGATGATTTTTTTCTGAATCATCTCTTCTCTACTATAACCAACGCTAGTACACAGGCTTGAGTTTACATCAATCCAATTGCCTTCCAAGCCAATTAGAGCCATACCTACCGAAGAATTCTCAAATGCTTGTTGCATAGATTCTTCACTTTTGGTTAACTGTAATTGTGTGTAAATCAACTCTGTAACATCCCAGTTTGCGCCAACAAGTTTTTTAACGTCGCCAAATATGTCTACTTCGGCATAGGCAACAGATTTTATGTTTCTTATTTTTCCATTAGGAAGAATTATTCTAAATTCTACCTCTAAATCTTTTCTCATTTCAAAAGATTCTTCAACTTTCTGCATGCAAAATTCTCTGTCTTCGGGATGTAAGCTTTGATCCCAAAAACTCTTGTGACCATCAAAATCGGCTTTTTGTATTTTGTAGAGATCAAACATCTCATCACTCCAAAATAAGTTTTTGTTGATATAATTGTATTCCCAGATTCCAATTTTAGCAGTTCTTGTTGCTATTTTCAACCTTTCGGCAAGGCGGGTGTAGGCAAGGTCTTTTAGTTTCTGCTCATGAATATCTTGAAAAGTACCGTAAACACGTACACATTTACCATCTATAATTTCGGTTTCTCCTCGTGCACGAACCCACTTTTCAGTATTATTAGCGGTGATGATAATTAACTCTGTATCCCAAGAATCACCACTGGCTATAGAATCGCTAACAATTGCAGTTATCGTATCTCTATGATGTCCTGCCTTATAAAAATTTATCCCTTTTTCTAATGTAGGTACATAGTCTTCAGGAACTTCGTGTATTATTCGAGTTATATCGGTCCAAAATAATCTATTAGATATTAAATCTAATTCCCATGCGCCAATTTGTGCTACTTGCTCTGCCTTTTTTAATAATTCTCTTTCTCTTCTCTCTTCCGTAATATTCTTCGCAATAATAATGATCCCCGAAAAGTTATTTTCATTTAAAAAAGAGGGGGAAAGTTTCCATCGATACCAAGAATTTAGATGATTTTTTACTTCTAATTCTATAGGTGTTTTTAGTTGACTCTCGATCATTTTCAATACCTCTACTTTTACTTGTTGTGGTATTGAATGATTTTCTAAGAATGAAATAGTACTAGTATTAAAATCATTAGGAAACTCTTTTAACCATGCACTAGATTGATTTTTAATTTTAAAATTCAAATCAATCACTGTTATAGCGATAGGTAAATCTTGGAGATAATTTAGGGAGGATAATATACTCAAAGCGCTGTGTGATTATGGGTTATATGTTCATTATGCTTAATAAAGTAAGAAAAAACGAGCAATATGTAAGTGTTTAATGTACAAAATATTATTTTAATCTAATCTTCAGTTCAAGTATTGCATCTTTTTAAATACCATAAATATGATTATATACTGTCTTTAAGCGTAAATTTGGCGGTAAAAGTACATATACTTGTAAGATTTAACTTCATTTTATTAGAAATTTTCAGATTTGAAATTGTGGGTAAGCTTACAAATAGATAATTTGCAAGGGTTGTTTATGAATTAAATTACTTATTTTATATCTTTATATACCAGACCTATCCTATGAATGAATTTTTTTTTAATGAAATAAGAAATGGCAATTTTACAGAAGTAAATGCTATGCTTGGGCAGAATCCAATTTTACTACATAGTAAAGATCAACGAGGATCTTCTCCTTTGATATTGGCTACCTATTATGATCAATTAGAGATTGTAGAATTGTTGCTTAATAGCGGAGCAAAAATTGATATGAAAGATGCTTCAGGGAATACCGCTTTAATGGGAGTCTGCTTTAAAGGCTATGAAGATATTGCTAAAATATTGATAGATAAAGGTGCAAATATTAACGAGCAAAACACCATGGGTGCTACTGCGTTAATTTATGCAGCGACGTTTAATAGAGCAAATATTGCAAAATTACTTTTAGAGCAAGGTGCAGACAAAACAATAAAAGACGTTCGGGGCAAAACAGCCTTAGATCATGCTGAAATGCAAGCGGTGCCTTCTCTTATTGCGTTATTTAAGGATTAATAAATTAGATAGATGTCTAAGATGTTGAATATAGCTTTAGTGCAGACTGCGTTGCACTGGGAGCAGCCCCAAAAAAACAGGGATCATATTGCTACTGTGCTGAAAACAATTAAGCCTAATGTAGATGTAGTTCTTCTGCCTGAAATGTTTACAACGGGGTTTACGATGCATCCGGAAAATATTGAGGAAACTGAAGGTGCAAAAACTTTAGATTGGATGTGCAAGATGGCTACGGAGAAGCAAATTGCAATTTCGGGCAGTATTGTGTACAGTGATAATGGTAGCCATTACAATCGACTTTTTTTTGTAGAACCAGGCAAAGTTTCTGTTTATGATAAGCGACACACATTTACGCTTGCAGGAGAAAGCAAGGTGTATACCGCTGGTACTAGTAAAACAATCATTGATTTTAAAGGTTTTAAAATATGCCCATTCATCTGTTATGATTTGCGGTTTCCCGTCTGGTCTAGAAATGTAGAACAGTATGATGTGCTATTTTATGTAGCTAATTGGCCTAAACCTAGAATTAATGCTTGGGATGCTTTGCTAAAAGCTAGAGCTATTGAGAATATGGCGTATTGTATAGGTGTAAACAGAACAGGATTTGATTTCTTAGGTCATGAGTACCCAGGACATTCTGCAGTGTATGATGCATTAGGAGAAGAGTTGGTATTCTCAGATACACCAGAGATTATCTATGCCACACTATCTAAAGATCATATTGATGCCGCTAGAAAAAATTTAAAGTTTTTAGAAGATCAAGATACTTTTAGTCTAGAAGTATAAAATCAAATTTCTCTTCCCAGTTGGCCCGCATTTCTATAAGTTTTGGAGAATGACTCACACGTTCTGGCTGTAGGTTATTCAAGTAGCTACCTGTATCCCATTTACCGTTGCTATTTGTATCAGAAATTACACGAACTAAATACTTTCCAGGACTAATGTTACTGAATAAAATATCTTCAGGTTCTGTAGCGTACTGTTCTCGCTTAATTTTTCCTTTCTCATCTGTCAGGTGAATAATAGCAGGGTAGGTAACATTTCCACTTAAGGTTAAGACAAAATTACCATAGTCTGTATACTTGTTGGTTTTTAGATTAAATACAATCGTATCATTAGTGTTTTCAAAGAAATCTTCAATCAACCCAGGGTAAATGGCAAGCCTGTAAGCCTCTTGTGGTTCTTTATCAAAATTAATCTCAAGACTATTTTTTAGACTATCTAAAGAAGCTGTGTATTTAACGGCAATAGAATCTTTATTAATAAAGGCTATTTTCGTGGTATCAATTTTAGTAATGGGAGTATTGGCCTCAATGGCAAAATTTTCATTAAAACCTATAGTACCGTTTATAGTAGGTTTTAAAACAAGGGAGTCTAGTGCTAGCTTTCTTTTCTTAACAACGAAGGTATCTATTACTTTTTGCCTTTCATTAGTTACGGTAAATTGTAATGAATCCATTTCGAATGGGGTAAACCAATAGTTCAGCGTATCCTTATCCCTAAGCTTTGTTACTATTGTTCTTACGGTGTCTGGTAATTTTGAGAGAGTATTTATTTTGATGTCTTTATAGTTTCCTTGATACCCAAAAATAATCTTGTTTTTTGCTTCAAATTTTGGGACCGTTATACTATAATCCGGCTCCTCTTTAAACAAAGTAAGCAAGTAGATTTCTTCGGTAGGTAAAACTACAGAATCTTTTATAAATGCAATTTTATCAACTTTTTGGTCAAACAAGTTGTTCTTTCCTTCATCTTTTAGTCCGAATAAGGCATAGGTGCCTTTTTTAAGGTTTTTGAGTTCAAACAAAACCGTACTGTCTAAGGTATTCGTAATGTAATTCGGTGGTTTTTTATAAATAGTAGAATCAGTATACGTACTATCCATTTCATAGAGTAATACACTCACAAAAGTTTCGGCCTCCTTATCAAAAGCATCTTCCACAACGCCTTTAAGGTTTAAAGAATCTATATAAGAACCTGTTGAAAAAACGTATGTAAAAAAGCTATTGGGATTTCCTTCATTATTATCTACAATACTCTGTCCAAAATTTAAAGTATAGGTGGTATTTTCTTTTAAAGTATCTTTCAATTGTATTTCTACATATTTACTAGCGGCACCTGCGGGAGTAATTACAGGCGTGTTTTTTAAAGGAGGCGATACAATAAGCTGATTCTGAACATCATTTAATTTGATGTATTCATTGAAATAAAGGCGAATTTTATTCCCTTTAAAATTCACCGTCATATTTGCAGGTTCCGCCTTTTCCAATTTTGGCGGAATGATATCTTTAATACCCCCAGAAGGGGTTCCTCTACGAGCACATTGATATAAAGAAATTGAAGCTAATAATAAAAACAAGCAAGCAAGGAATCGTCTGATCATAATAAAAGTCAAATTCTAAATAACAAAGAAACAACTATTTTACTAAAATTTCATTTTGATCTAGGAGTAAAAAATAAAACTAAATGTTAAGTTTATAATACGATAGCCATCGTAAGAAGGTAGATAGTAACTCCTTTTTCTGTTTCAAAAGCTTTTACGCAAGATTCTAAGGTGGCACCTGTAGTTACTACATCGTCTACGATAAGGATATTCTTGTTGGCGAGGGTATGGGTCGTATTTAGCTTGAACAAGTCTTGATTGCTCTGCCATCTAAAAAAGCGATCTTTTTTGGTCTGCGTTTTTGTGTTTTTGGTTTTTATAAGCACATCTTCAAGGAAAGTTGCATTTAGGTGCTGGGCAATTTTTTGAGCAAACAAACTAACTTGATTGTATCCTCTCTTTTTTAATTTCTTTTTGTGTAGCGGTACAGGAATTACAAGGTCAATGCTAGGAATATTTCCGTTCTCTTTAAGGATACTTCCGCACCAATCTCCTAAAAAAGCTCCAATTTGCTCTTGATTTTTGTATTTTAAGTGATGAATAAGATTTTTGACGATACCGTTTTCCGTGAAGAATAGAAAAGAATTTGATTTTTTTACAGAAACACGACCATAAAAAATACTATCAAAAGGGTTTTCTACGTTATAGGTATACTCGGTAAGCGGCAATTGGTTTCGACAAACGGTGCAGATTAATCGTTCACCTTTACTCAAGTGTGCATTACATCCAAAACACCCCCTGGGTACTAGGATGCTGTTAATATCATTTAGTATCTTTGAAAACCTTATATACATATATTTGATTGACTAAAACCGAATTACAAAAACCTACTTAGCCTTAAATGAATTATCAAGATACTAAATTCAATTATAAAATACTCCTTGCGGCACTAATTGCTGTTGTGATTGGTATTCTAATTGCATTTTACTATAGTTATGCTCAATCTCAAAATAAAATTGATTATTTAGAGGATGAGAAAGCTATATTGGTTAAAGATTTAACCATGATGAAAGCAGAGGTTTCCAGGCTTTCTACTTCCAATGAAGTGAATGAAATAGAGATGCAGCATGCACAATACCGCATTGATCAGCTTTTGGATTCTGTAGGGGTTTTAAATTTTGATATTGCAAAACTTCGCGAATACCGCAAAGAACTTCGTAGGATGGAGTTAATGCATGATACGCTTAGGCTTAGAAACAATTCTTTACGTTATAACAATTCTATCTTGTCTCAAAAATATAATGAGACAAAAACTAAGATGGAGATTTTAGAAAATAGAACCGGAAAGTTAGAAGAAGCAGAAGCCACTTTACTCAAACAAAATAAAATTATTAGTGAGAAACTAAAAATTAAAAGCTATCTAAGGCTGCAAGGGCCAGAAGGTACTGGATACAGAATTCGTGGAGGTGATCCAATACAGACCAATAAAGCATCTACGATTTCAAGGCTGAGAGGATGTGTGGCTGTTGCGGCAGATATTGATGTGGTTCATGAAGAAAAGATTATCTATTTGCAATTTTTAGATCCACAGAAAAAAGTTATTTCTCATAATGCTTCTACTATAAATGTAAATGGTAATACCTATAGTAAGAAAGTAGAATTTATTTTTGAAGGTTCTCGAGAGGATATTTGTGATGCCATAAGTGTACCTGAAGGTTCCTTAGAGCAGGGGACTTATACCTTAAATGTATTTGAAAACGAAAAATTGCTTACTTCAACTGAATTTCAGTTAAAATAAATTATTCGTTTTTAGGGTAATATTCTATTTTTGCCGCATGGCAAATCAAGAAGACAAATTTAAAAAAGTAATATCGCATGCTAAGGAGTATGGATATGTTTTTCAATCTAGTGAAATTTACGATGGTTTAAGTGCGGTTTATGACTATGCTCAAAACGGTGCGGAACTAAAAAAGAACATTCGAGAATATTGGTGGAAAGCCATGGTTCAAATGAATGATAATATTGTAGGGCTAGATTCTGCTATTTTCATGCATCCAACGGTTTGGAAAGCTTCAGGTCACGTAGATGCCTTCAATGATCCATTGATAGATAATAAAGATTCTAAAAAGAGATATCGTGCTGATGTTTTAGTAGAGGATTATACGGCTAAGATTGAAGCTAAAATAGATAAGGAAGTAGCTAAAGCAGCAAAACGCTTTGGAGATACTTTTGATAAAGATCAATTTCTAGCCACAAATCAACGTGTCGTAGATTATCAAGAAAAGATAAATACCATATTAAAACGTTTAGGGAAATCATTAGAAAATGAAGATTTAGTAGATGTTCGTAATCTTATTGATGAGTTAGATATTGTTTGTCCTATCTCTGGTTCAAAGAACTGGACAGATGTAAAGCAGTTTAACTTAATGTTTGGCACCAAATTAGGGGCATCTGCAGATAGTGCTATGGACTTATACTTAAGGCCAGAAACAGCACAAGGTATTTTTGTGAACTTTTTAAACGTTCAGAAAACAGGACGTATGAAAATTCCTTTCGGAATTGCGCAAGTGGGTAAAGCTTTTCGTAATGAAATTGTAGCGCGGCAGTTTATTTTTCGCCAACGCGAGTTTGAGCAAATGGAAATGCAATTTTTTATTCAACCAGGTACGCAACAAGAATGGTATGAAAAGTGGAAAGAAAACCGTATGAAATGGCACCTTTCTTTGGGTATGGGGCAAGATAATTACCGTTTTCATGATCATGAAAAATTAGCACACTACGCGGATGCGGCTGCAGATATCGAATTTAAATTTCCATTTGGATTTAAAGAATTAGAAGGGATTCATTCAAGAACTGATTTTGATTTATCACAGCACGAGAAATTCTCTGGTAAGAAATTGCAGTACTTTGATAACGACTTAAAAAAGAACTACGTTCCTTACGTGGTAGAAACTTCTATTGGTTTAGACCGTATGTTCTTAGCTGTTTTCTCTAATTCTCTAGAAGAAGAAGAATTAGAAAACGGAACAACAAGAACCGTATTGAAACTTCCTGCAGTATTAGCACCAACAAAAGCGGCGGTATTTCCTTTGTTGAAAAAAGACGGACTCCCTGAATTAGCTCATGAAATTATTGATGAATTAAAGTGGGAATTTAATGTTTTTTATGATGAAAAAGATGCCGTTGGAAAACGTTATAGAAGACAAGATGCTAATGGAACACCATTTTGCATTACAGTAGATCACCAATCTTTAGAAGACAAAACAGTTACCATTCGCCATAGAGACACTATGGAGCAAGAAAGAGTGGCTATTGAGGATTTAAAAACCATCATAGGCAAAGCAGTTGCTATGAAAGAATGGTTAATGAAAATGCAATAGGTATTTTTTAATAATATTTTAAGGGCTTGGAATTAAAATTCTAAGCCCTTTTTTTGTGCTTAAGCAATTCGTTGCAATCCGGTAATCGATTTTATAAGACATGACATGATAATTTTTTGTATTTTCATTGAGAATCAGAAACTTAATTGCAATATAGTTTTTATCTATTAAAAAGATATATTCAATAGATAAACATGTAGTACTTTAGCTTTAGTTACGATAGAAATCAAAAAAAACAGTTTTATAATGGATAATAATTCTAATTCAGGGAGCGCTCCCCAAGGTAAAAACTTCGACATTAATGAAAGTTCGGCGAAATGCCCTTTTTTAAGTGGAACAAATAAACATACAGCAGGTGGTGGTGTAGAAAATAGAGACTGGTGGCCAAATGAGCTTAAGCTTAATATTTTACGTCAAAATGCTACAAAATCTAATCCTATGGGAGAAGATTTTAATTATGCAGAAGCCTTCGCTAGTCTCGATTTTGCAGCACTTAAAAAAGATGTGACAGATTTAATGACAGATTCACAAGATTGGTGGCCGGCAGATTACGGTCATTATGGAGGGTTGATGATTCGTATGGCTTGGCATAGTGCAGGTACTTACAGAGTTGGCGACGGACGTGGTGGAGCAGGAGCTGGTAACCAAAGATTTGCACCTATTAATAGTTGGCCAGATAATGGTAATTTAGATAAAGCACGCTTATTATTGTGGCCTATAAAACAGAAATATGGGAACAAAATTTCTTGGGCAGATTTAATGATTCTTGCAGGTAACTGCGCTTTAGAATCTATGGGCTTTCCAACATTTGGCTTTGCGGGAGGTCGTGAAGATGTTTGGGAGCCAGAGCAAGATGTGTACTGGGGTAGTGAAACAGAATGGGGAGCAAATGAAGAACGTTATAAAGAAGGAGATTTAGAAGATCCTTTAGCAGCGGTTATGATGGGTTGGATTTATGTGAACCCAGAAGGACCAAATGGAAACCCTGATCCTTTAGGCTCCGCACATGATGTAAGAGAGACTTTTGGAAGAATGGCAATGGATGATGAAGAAACGGTAGCGTTGGTTGCCGGAGGGCATACTTTTGGTAAAGCACACGGAGCTGCAGATCCAAATGAATATGTTGGTAAAGAACCACATGGAGCCCCTATTGAAGAGATGAGTACCGGTTGGAAAAATAGTTTCGGCACAGGAGTTTTAGATGATACCATTACTAGTGGTATAGAAGGAGCATGGACACCAAACCCTATACAATGGGATGCTGATTATTTTGATGTTTTATTAAACTATGATTGGGAATTAACTAAAAGTCCGGCAGGAGCACATCAATGGAAACCAACAGCGGCATCCAATGCTAAAAGAGCTCCAAAAGCAGGAGATGCTAATGGAAGACAAGATTTAATGATGACTACTGCGGATATCGCTTTAAAAGTAGATCCTGCATATTTAGAAATATCAAAACGTTTTCATGCAGATCATCAAGCATTTGAGGATGCATTTGCACGTGCTTGGTACAAATTAACACACCGTGATTTGGGACCAATATCTCGTTATTTAGGACCGGAAGTACCTAAAGAAGAATTATTATGGCAAGATCCTATTCCTGCTGTTAATTATACTTTGAGTGATGCGGACCTTTCTACGTTAGAAGGAATGATTTTAGATTCAGGATTAACCATTGCACAATTGGTAACTACCGCTTGGGCTTCTGCATCTTCATTTAGAGGATCTGATAAAAGAGGGGGTGCAAATGGTGCTCGTATTCGTTTAGAACCACAAAGAAGCTGGGAAGTTAATAATCCATCGGAACTACAAAAAGTATTAACTGTTTTAGAAGGAATTAAAGCAGATTTTAAAGGAGAAATTTCAGTTGCCGATTTAATTGTATTAGCAGGAAATGTAGGGGTGGATCAAGCCGTTAAGAATGCAGGGTACACTACTAAGGTAGAATTTACAGCGGGTAGAGGAGATGCTACGCAAGAACAAACTGATATTGAAGGATTTAATTACCTGAAACCTTTAGCGGATGGTTTTAGAAATTATATGAAGTCTGGTTTGAAAATAGCAGCAGAAGATTTGTTGATTGATAAAGCAAATTTACTGACTTTATCAGTTCCAGAAATGACAGTTTTAGTAGGGGGGCTTCGTGTGTTAGGCGCCAATTATGATGGTTCTAACCATGGAGTCTTCACAGATAATAGAGGAAGTTTGACAAATGATTTCTTTAAAAATATTTTAGATTTCACTTATACTTGGAAAGCAACTTCTAACGATGATAGCCTGTTTGAAGGTCGTAATCGTAAAACAAATGAAGTGGTTTTCACGGGAACTCGTGCCGATTTAATTTTTGGTTCTAATACGGAATTAAGAGCAATTGCAGAGGTTTATGGCGCAAGTGATGGCCAAGATCGTTTAGTGAAAGATTTTGTTGCAGCTTGGACGAAAGTGATGAATTTAGATCGTTATGATTTGAAGAAATAATAAAGTAGTAAACTTGATATACAAGGTGGTCTAGAAATAGACCACCTTTTTTTATTGTGATATAGTGTAAATGATACTGTCAAGTGTAATAGATTCAATTTTAGCTAGATCAAATGAATCTTCGGAATCAAATGATAAAGTGCAACTGGAATTTGCGTCAATCTCGTAGCATGGTGTAGATTCTGTAGAAAGCAGTGTAGTAGTGAGACTGTCTGCGGTTGTAGTGATACTATAGAATCCAGTAATGTCTGAGTTGTTGGGGTTTGTGAAATTTATTTCATAGCGAAGTCTGAAAGTGTCATTTCCAGTATCTAGAATAAACTCAAAATACACAACATCAATAATGACGTTTTTCAAAATTATAGGCTCTTCAGAATCATCACTTGTGCATCCATAAATAAAGAAAAGCCCTATAAGTAAATAAAAATTTTTTTTGATCATGAGAGGTAGCGATTAGATTAAAATTAGGTAATCTAATGTATTCTATTTTTTGATTCATCAGAAAAAAAAATACACGCTCAAGAGAAAAATTATGCAATTAAAATATTGCAAATTAGGGGGTAATAAATGCACATATTTTTTGTGATATATGCCAGGTTAATTAATGAGTTAGTAGTGATTTTTATTAGTGTATTTTAACCAATTCTACGCGCCTGTTTTTTGCTTTGCTTTCTTCGGAATTATTAGGTAAAAGTGGGTTGCTAGCACCAAAACCTTTTGCTTGTAAGCGGTGAATAGCAATACCTTTAGCTGCTAGGGCATACATGACAGTGTTTGCCCTGTCCATCGATAGTTGTTTGTTTCTTTCCACATCTCCGCTAGAATCAGTATGCCCTTCAATAGATATCTTTAAACTATCGTTTTCATTTAATAAGGTGAATATTTCAGCAACCAATTTTTCGCCATCTGGTTTTAAAGTTGCTTTATCCGTATCAAAATTGATGTTTAGAATGGCTTTTCCTATTTTATCAATGTCAGATTTCATTTCAAGGGCAGTTGGGGCTTTTATGGTTTGATTAAAACCTTCTAGTTCCACAACGCCAATTTCAGCGCGGGCAGAATTACTCCATACCTGAAAAATTATTTTTCCGTTTAAGTGATTCAGCACATAGTGTCTTACTTGTGAACTATTATAGGGGTCTCCCTGAATATAGTTGAAAACCGTCTTATCATCTTCTTTGTTTAGGTTTTCTATTTGCGCTCGAGGAATTTGACCTTTAAATATTAAGTGTGCCCCAATACTTGTTAAATACTGCTCTATACTTTGGTCGAATTTGTATTGTTTAAATTCGGAATTAGGATCAGTCATGGCAATGTCCAGTTCTGCTTTTTTTCCTTCGGCATTGAAAAAATTTGTGCCCGTATAAGTTATTAATTTGTTGAAATCAGAATATTTAGTCATTCCATTTTCTGCCTTTTCGTGAATACCCTCTTTTCTAATTATAAACCCTTCGGGAGCAGATAGGTACGGGAAATTTCCAATGTCCACTTTAGAAAGTGGAATCGTAGACCAGTCAAAATCTTTAAACGCTGCTTGTGTCTTATTTATTTCTACAGTTTGTGTTGTAGGCGCTTCCATTTGTGCTTCTGCTTCTTTCTCTGCTTTCTTGTCGCTTTTGCAAGACAGTAGGACAAGATTTATAGCTGCTATAAATAATAGTTTTCTCATCAGTGTTCCAAGTTATAATTATGTGCTAAAATTATTTTTTTAGGGATTCATAAACTCGATGAAAAGTTACATACTTAGTGAGTAAGTAAAAGGTTAAGAAATTTTAAAGTTTGGGTTGTGAATTCGTAAGATTTTAAAATCGAAATCCTACAGAAAGTCCAACTCTGTACATAAAAGTGTTTTGATATTCTTGAGGGTTCACATTCCGACCTAAACCACCATTGAACTCTAGCGTAAACTTTTGACTATGGGTTGCAAATTTGTGGCCTATACCTATACCGATTGCGGTAGTGTTGTATCTATTGTTTAGAGTGCTACTCGTAAATTCAGGGTCATCAATTTCTCCAGAATAATACAATCCAAATGCTTCAGCAAAGAAGCCACTACGTGGTGCATAACCAAAATAGGCTCTAAAATTAGGACCTATTCCAAAGTTTCCATTGTAATTCAATGGTGTATTATCAAAATACAAGGTACCACCAATACTGGTATCTTCGTTTAAATAGTATTCATAACTACCTTCTACCGTGGTGGAGGCTAAAAACAATCCAATATTGAATTTCAATTCATGGTTTTGATTGTAGGTCCTGTAAGCTTGTGCGGAAACCAACCCGCTACTTAAAACAAGCAGTGCTAATAGTATTTTTTTCATTTAAATAGTATTTGAGGACTAAAAAATCAATTAGCATACCAAAAATTAAAACCTTGAAAATATATGGCCTTTTAAAAGGCTTCAAGCTTGCTTGTTATGTAGAACATTATGTATTTTCGGCAATCAATAAGATTCATAAAATAAATCCTTCAGGAGAAAAATAGCTACAAATGAAAATTGTTTCGTACAACGTAAATGGAATTAGAGCAGCAATAAATAAAGGTTTTATAGATTGGTTAAAAGTCGTAAATCCAGATGTGGTTTGTTTGCAGGAGATTAAAGCAATGGAGGAACAATTAGATCTAAGCTTGTTTGAAGACGCGGGATATTCTTATAATTATTGGTATAGCGCACAGAAGAAAGGCTATAGTGGGGTTGCTATTTTATCTAAAACAAAGCCCAATAATGTGGTGTACGGTACAGGTATAGATTATATGGATTTTGAAGGGCGAAATATTCGCGCCGACTATGATGACGTTTCTGTTATGAGCATGTATTTACCTTCTGGAACCAATATGGATCGCTTGGATTTTAAACTAAAATACATGGCCGATTTTCAGGAGTACGTTACAAAATTAAAGGAGGAGCATTCTAATTTAATAATTCTTGGCGACTATAATATTTGCCACGAAGCCATAGATATTCATAACCCTGTGGGCTTAAAAAACACTTCTGGTTTCTTGCCTGTAGAGCGAGAATGGATAGGAGCTTTTATGAATAGTGGTTTTATTGATAGTTTCCGGTATTTTAATGATGAGCCAGATAATTATACGTGGTGGAGTTATAGGGCAAATGCTAGAAACAATAATAAGGGATGGCGTTTAGATTATGCTCTAGTGAGCCAGCCTTTGGAGGAGCGTTTAAAGAGGGCTGTAATTTTAGCAGATGCTAGGCATAGTGATCATTGTCCGATTTTGGTTGAATTGAGTTAATTTTTATTGCAATAGGAAAGAAATAGGCAGTTGATATGTGTATTTTTGGTTTTTCAATTTTTTCAACCCATTTGTTATGCTTTATACTAAATTACCACATACCGATATAGAAGTTAGTAAGATTTGCTTAGGTACAATGACCTGGGGAAACCAGAATACAGAAGCTGAGGGTCATGAGCAAATGGATTATGCCGTATCTCAAGGGGTTAATTTCTTTGACACTGCAGAGTTGTATCCCATTCCTGCGCACCCAGATCGCAAATCGGCAACGGAAAAGATAATTGGTACTTGGTTTGAAAAAAATAAAAATCGCGATAAAATTATCTTAGGATCAAAAATTGCTGGGAGAGCAGAATTCACAAAATTTATACGGACTACAGGTTTTGATAGGCCATCGCTTATTGAAGCGGTAGAAGACAGTCTGGAACGTTTACAGACTGATTATATAGATTTGTATCAATTGCATTGGCCAGAACGAAATACCAATTATTTTGGTAAACGTGGCTACACCCATGATGCCGCAGATTTTTGGGAAGATAATTTTCATCAAGTTCTAGAAACTTTACGTGATTTAAAACAAGAAGGGAAAATAAGAGAAATTGGTGTTTCTAATGAAACTCCTTGGGGCGCTATGCGCTATTTGGAAGAAAGTAAGGTGCATATTACTTTACCTAGAATGATCACGATTCAGAATGCATATAGTTTATTGAACAGACAATTTGAAACGGGATTGTCAGAAATAGCACATCGTGAGAATCTTGGCCTTTTAGCATATTCTCCATTAGGATTTGGGGTTTTAAGTGGTAAATATTTAGGTGATAGACTACCAGATAATTCTCGATTAAAACTTTTTCCTAACTACAATAGATATAGTGGAAAAACGGCAATAGAAGCTACACAAAAATATTATGAGTTGGCACAAGCTAATGATTTATCTTTAGCGCAAATGTCTTTAGCTTTTGTTAATACTAGACCTTTTTTAACGAGCAATATT
Organism: Cellulophaga sp. HaHa_2_95; assembly: GCF_019278565.1. Next base: position 795,450 of record NZ_CP058988.1, read on the forward strand.
ATTGGGGCAACGAGTATGCGTCAATTGGAAGAAAATATAGCCAGTATTAATGTGGAGTTAAGTGCGGATGTTCTAGAAAGTATTGAGAAAATTCATAATGAGTTCCCGAACCCAGCACCTTAATTATTTTGACTCAGTATTTGTTGTATTTATAAAGTTGATGATGCCTCCAAAATAGTTTTTTTGATCATCATATTGAGATAGGTGGCTCCCGTTAGGACAAAATAAATAAGTGCCATTTTTTACTTCAGTAGACATCCATTCCATATGTTTAGGGTTCATAGTATCATACTTTGCGCCAATAACTAAAGTGGGTATGGTAATTTCTTTTAGTCGATTTTTAATATCCCAATTTTTTAATGTGGCATTACCGGTGATTCCGAACTCGCTATAACCTTGCATATGCACATAGACTTGATTGTTCGCATGTTTAAATGATCGTAGAATAGCTTCAGGCCACTCATCTACAGGTATTCTTAAAACATGTTCTGTGTAGTAATGCGCAAACAATAGCTCGGAATATCTCGGATCTGTGTAGGCTTTGTTTGCTTCAAGTGCTTTTATTTCTTCAAAAACCTTGGGGTCTAGTTGCGGTCCTAGAACCTCTTGGGCATAAGCATTATATTCAGGAATACTAGACATCATGTTGGAAATAATTAAACCTTTTAGATTTTTTTGATACTTCAAAGCATATTCCATGGCTAATATTCCACCCCATGATTGCCCTAAAAGATAAAAGTTAGACGCATCTAATTTCAATGCTTTTCTTACTTGTTCTACCTCTTCTACAAAACGCGCCGTATCCCAAAGGCTTAAATCGTCTGGTTTGTCACTGTAATAAGACCCTAGTTGATCGTAATAAATATATTCTATACTTTCTTGCGGAAAATAACCATCTGCGCATTCATATATCTCATGGGTCATGCCTGGTCCGCCATGCAAGAGAAGCACTTTCTTGGTAGGATTATGGCCCACCGTTTTTGTCCATACTTTAAAAGTACCCTTATCTGTGGTGATAGGAATCATTTTAATCCCACCTGTAAATTGATCGTCGCGTTTTTCGTAACTTAAATAATCTGTAGCCTCATTACTTCCGGATGTTATAGGTTGTTTTGTTTGCGGTGTGCAGCCTAGAATTAAGCTAAATGCTATGAAGTAAAAAAGGGTATAGTGCGTTCTCATGGCTATCGGTTTTTATAAAGGTAGACAAAGGAGCCCATTATTTATCCAAATAAATAGTTGGCTACATCTTCAATTTTTGCTACCAGTTGAATGTTTATCTGCGTATTTTTTAGACTAATTTTATTGTTCTTGGAAACGAAAATAGTATCAAATCCTAATTTTTCGGCTTCGGTAATGCGTTGTTCTACGCGTTGTACAGGGCGTATTTCGCCAGCTAATCCAACTTCTGCAGCAAAACACACTCCTTTTTCTATGGCAATATCTTCATTGCTAGAAAGTATAGCGGCAATTACAGCCAAATCAATGGCAGGATCGTCTACGGAAATACCTCCTGTTATATTTAGGAACACATCTTTTGCGGCTAATTTAAAACCAGCACGCTTTTCTAATACCGCCAAAAGCATGTTTAAACGTTTGGCATTATAACCCGTTGTAGAACGTTGAGGTGTACCGTAAACAGCAGTACTTACCAAAGCTTGTATTTCTATCATAAGAGGGCGCATGCCTTCTACAGTAGATGCTATTGCGGTACCACTTAAGCCTTCATCATTTTTAGAAATTAAAATTTCAGACGGGTTATTCACTTCCCGCAAGCCACTGCCTTGCATTTCATAAATTCCTAGTTCAGAAGTAGAGCCAAACCTATTTTTTAAGGAGCGTAAAATCCGGTATACATAATTGCGATCGCCTTCAAATTGAAGGACACTATCTACCATGTGTTCTAAAATTTTTGGACCGGCAATAGAACCATCTTTAGTAATATGGCCAATTAAGATCACGGGAGTATTGGTTTCTTTGGCAAATTTAATAAGCTCAGCTGTACATTCTCTAATTTGAGAAATACTTCCGGCGGCAGATTCAATATGATCAGAATGTAGCGTCTGTATGGAGTCAATTACCACAATATCTGGCTCGGTATCTTCTATTTGCTTAAAGATATTTTGAGTTTTTGTTTCTGTAAGAATAAAACAGGTATCGCTGTTCGGGTGAATACGGTCTGCACGCATTTTTATTTGCTTCTGACTCTCCTCTCCAGATACGTACAGCGTTTTGTAAGGTAGTTTTAAGGCAATTTGAAGTAGCAGTGTACTCTTTCCTATTCCAGGTTCACCTCCTAAAAGGGTCAAAGAGCCAGGTACAAGACCGCCACCTAAAACACGATTAAATTCTAGATCAAATGTATTTAATCGTAATTCTTTCTCCGTACTAATTTCATTAACTCGTAATGGTTTTGAAACTTTCTTAGCAGTATTTGTCGGAGTCTTCCAGCTAGATTTTTCTTCTTTTTGGATAACTTCTTCAACAACGGTATTCCATTCTTTACAAGCAGTACATTGTCCTACCCATTTAGCATATTGAGTGCCACAATTCTGACAAAAAAAAGCTGTTTTCGTTTTAGCCATTCCCTCTTTTAGGTTTTGGATAAAGGTACTAAATACCGTGTAATTAAAGTGGTAAATTTAAGAGTTCAAAATTCTGCCGGCTAAGTGTAACCCTTCAAAAAGCTGATTTAAATATAATGATCGTTATGCTTTTTGACTTAAATACTGGTGTTGAGGATTAAATTAAAATAAAGAAGTGCGATAGAAATTACAAAAATACTGAGAAGAATAAGGTCTGCTATCAAGATAAATTTATAGCGCAACTTAAATATAAGAAATAGGGTTATTGCTAATCTAGAAATAAAAAAAGTACTCAGCACTCTAAAGTATACTAAAGACTGGGGGTTAAGAAGGTGTGTTGTTTTAAAATTTAAAATAGCTTTAAAATCGCGTGTAAATCCGCAGGTGGGGCACTCTAATCCATAATTTGTTTTGTAATAGCAGGTAAGAGTATCTTTCGAGATTAAAATATAAAGTAATGCTGTGGTAAAAAATAGAAAGAAGAGTAGGTTAAACAAAAGATGGTTTCTACGGTTTAAAGCATCTGAGGTTTCCATAAACTAAAGGGTCTGGTTCTATTTCTGAAGGCAGTTTTATATCTTTTTAGTGAAACGAGGATTCTTCTGGGATAACTTCTGGTTCTTCCGGATTTTCGGTCTCTTCCAACTCTTCAATTTCTTCGAACTCTTGTAGTTCTAATTGGTCAAATACAGTGCTAGAGGTTACGTAAAATTGAAAGCCTATAGAAGCAATGCCTAGCAAAGAAACGGTCATAGCGATAATAGCGAGTATTTTTGCTTGTTCTAGCATAAACACTCTGATCACTGCTATAATTGACAGGATGATTGCTATGGAGCCAAAGATGACTGCAAAAATGCCAAAACAAGGAATTACAGAAAATATTAAACTGAAAATTCCAAATACAATTGCGACAATAGATAGAACGTTTGAATTTGAGTTGTTGGGTTGGTTGTCCATTTTTTAAAGAAATGCGTGGGTTTCGGGCTGCGATTTAAAGCTATTAATGATATGTATCCTAATTTTTAATACCCAAAATCAGCTTTTAAGGCATCAATTTTCTCTAGCGCCATGTCTTTAGTTAAGAAATCTATTTCCTCCATTCCAAACGCTTTTTCAAAAGTTCTTAGAGCTTTTTTAGGTTCACCCATTTGTTCTAGGTATTCGCCTTCAAAATAGAAACCTAACATAGTTTCAGGGTATTCTTTTTTGCACAAATCGGCCAAAGGCTTTAATGATTCAAAATCTTCTTTTTTACGAGAAGCAGCGTAGATGGCCATGATATCATTTAAATCTACACTTTTTCTAAACCCAAATAATTTTTCAATCATTTCGTATTTGTTAGATAGGTAATCAAATACAGGCTCTTCAGAAGTTAAAATTTGTGTCTTGTATTCAATAGGGCTAATAGGTTTAAACATCGTAAACACGTCATCAAAAGCTTTTCCTATGCTGTAGGTAGCTACAGAAATATGATCTGCATCTTTATATTCGTCATAGAAATAGTGTAAATTTTCTTTTTCTATAGCTTTAATAGCCGTATTTAAAATGGGTGTTTGTGTATCCTTTTTTGCTTTTTCACCATCTGTAATCAAATGATAAAATATTGTTTTTTCCATAGCGCTCAATCGGGCAGGAACTCTTGTTTCCATTTCCGGAGCTAAGGTTGGAGATATACTTACGTAAGAATTAAAAAGAGAATCTTCTTTAAAAAGATAGTAGTTGCTAAAATTGGCTGTAATATCATACCCAACAATCATTTTGAAAGGTGCTGTATTATAGCTCGTTTCTAGATATGGAATAAGCTCCATGCCCAGAAATTCAAAAAATAGTTTAGAGCTGTCAGAGGGCAGACCAGTGGCTTCGTCAAAAGCACAATCTTGATAGCGTTCATTGTCTTTAGATTGATTCACACCGGCAATAATAGCTTCGGGCATACCATGAAATCTGCTGTAAAATTTAGCAGTGGCTACAACATTTTCAAACATATATTCAGCATCTAAAACAATAATTAACGGATACTTTTTTTCTTGGGTGTAATTTTCAGGAATGTAATATTGTACATCTCTTCTCTCTTGAAGCTTAAAAGATTCAAAAATTTCTTGAGTAACTTGTGCGTTAGATCCAAGGTATAAAAAGAAAGCCAATACGGTAAGTATGCATTTCATGACAGAAAGATTTAGGTGCTTGCGTTATTATTTTCTGTTTAATAACGGTAATACAAGAAAAGATATTGCACCAAAAACAACAACCATCAAAGTTTGTGAAATCCACATGATCCAACCAAATGCATCTCCCGATACGCTACTGATTCCGAAAATGGCTAAAGCACTACTTACTACAATAGGGTAAAGGCCTATGCCCCCGTTAGTTGCTGTCATGGCAAAAGCACCAAAAACAAATGCTACAAGAAGCTGGCTGATGGTTAAAGTTATGGTTTCTGGAACGGTAAATTTGATCACCCAAAACATAGAAATGTAGATAAACCATATAAATAGAGTATGGAATATAAACGCCCATTTATGCTTCATTTTAAAAATACTAGTAACTCCTTGAAGTAATCCTAGTCCAAAGTTTTTAATTTTTAAAAGAAAGGGGTTTGATGATTTTTTTAAAAAGAAAAATGCGAGTCCAGCAAGTATGGTACCGGCGCCAAGTACTAATAATAGTTTATTTAAATTAAAGCCTTTCTCTTCAAAAAAAGCTAGTATGATGTCTGTTTGGAGAAAGAAAGTAATAGCGATGATGGAAAGTAGCATAATTAAATCTACTACTCGTTCTGTAACAATAGTGCCAAACCCTTTTTCAAAAGGTACATTCTCGTAAGTACTTAAGGCTGTAGCTCTAAGAATCTCTCCAGATCTAGGAATTCCTAGATTCGCAAAATAGGAAGTGAGAATGATAAAAATGTTATTTGCTATTTTGGGTTTGTAGCCTAGCGGTTCTAGAAGATAGTTCCACCGTATGGCTCTCGAAACATGGCTTAAAATTCCCATTAAAACAGAAATACCTACCCAAAATAAATCAGCTTCTTTTATGTAAAAAATAATTTGAGCTCTATCTTCTTCTGATGTAGCATTATAGGAATACCAAACTAAAAAAACTCCCAAGCCAATTGGGAGTACTGTTTTTAGTGTTTTTTTTAAAGATTTCTTCAAGAGATTAATTCAGTAAGTTCGTCTCCTCGTTAGGAAATACTAATGACGGATTAAACGTCTTTGCTTCTTCTATATCCATTTGCCCGTAAGTGATAAGGATTAGAATGTCTCCTACGGCTACTTTTCTTGAAGCGGCGCCATTAAGAGTTATTTCCCCACTTTTTCTAGGTCCAGGAATAGCATAAGTCTCTAAACGCTCTCCATTGTTGTTATTTACAATCTGAACTTTCTCTCCTCTTATGATATTTGCAGCATCCATTAAATCTTCGTCAATGGTGATGCTCCCTATATAGTTAAGGTCTGCTCCGGTAACTTTTACACGGTGTATTTTAGATTTTACAACTTCTATTTGCATGGTACAAAGATAATAATTTACAAAGCAATGTTATCAATTAGTCGAATGTCATCAACGAAAACTGCAATAAACGCTCTGTATTTTTTGTTATTTAATTTTTCTGTTACAGATTTTAGGGTATCAATATCAGCAATTTGAAAATATTCTAAAGATAAGAATTCATTATTTTCAAACTGATTCTCAACCCATTCTATTACTTGTATTGCATTTTTTGTGCCAAACATTTCTTTGGCATCTTTTAGTGTTTTGTAGATAAAAGAAGCCTCCTTGCGCATCGGTGTAGATAGTCTTTCGTTTCTCGAGCTCATCGCTAATCCACTTTCTTCGCGAACAATTGGGCATCCAATAACTTCAACAGGAATAGCCTTTATCTGAATAAGCTTTTTAATAATTTGTAACTGTTGAAAGTCTTTTTCACCAAAATAGGCTTTGTTGGGAGCAATACTGGTTAGAAGCTCTTCAACAATAGTGCCTACACCGTTAAAATGGTTGTCTCTAAACTCTCCTTCCATGACGGTGTCAAGGCCTTGAAAGTCATAAATTTCTGCAGAAACGTTATTTTGATAGATTTCTTTAACAGATGGTGTGTAAACAATGATGTCATTTGACACAGTTTTGATCAAATTTAAATCGCTTTCTAAAGTTTTTGGATACTTTTCGAGGTCATTTTGGTTATTAAACTGTGTTGGGTTCACAAAAATGCTCACAACTACCTGATCATTTTCTTTTGAAGCTTTTTCAATTAAAGAAAGATGGCCAGAGTGCAAAGCGCCCATGGTTGGTACAAGTCCGAGCGATTTTGAATCTGAAATAAATGCTGACAAATTGTCTTTTAACTCCTTTTTAGTCTCTATTACTAACATTTGTTTGTATTTAACAACCCGCAAACTTATATAATTACTGCTAATCTGCATAATTTTTGTAATTTTGCACTCACGCCAATAAAAAAAATAAAAAATAGCTTTTATGGATGGTAAAAAGATATTGTTTGTATCTTCTGAATTAGTACCTTACTTGCCAGAGAATGAGGTTTCACTGATGTCATACGAAACACCTAAGATGGTAAATAGCAATGGAGGTCAAATACGAATCTTTATGCCAAGGTATGGTAATATCAATGAGAGACGTCATCAGCTGCATGAGGTAATACGTTTGTCAGGGATGAATCTAGTCATCAATGATATGGATATGCCTTTGATTATTAAAGTAGCTTCTATACCTAAAGAACGTATACAAGTTTACTTTATTGATAATGAGGAATACTTTAAAAGAAAAGCAACTTTTGCTGATGAAAACGGAACTCTTTTTCCGGATAACGATGAACGAGCCATCTTTTTTGCAAAAGGGATCGTAGAAACAGTGAAAAAATTAAACTGGTCTCCAGATATTATCCATGTACACGGATGGATGGCTTCATTAGTGCCGTTATATTTGAAAAAATATTACGCAGATGAGCCTTTATTTTCAGAGAGTAAAGTGGTTACTTCTGTGTATTCTAAAGGATTTGAAGAAGAATTAAATCCGGATATCGTTAAAAAGATAGAATTTGATGGTATTTCAAGTGATGCTATTCCAACGCTTGCAAAACCAGACTATAATAATTTGTTAAAAGTAGCGGTGGATTATTCAGATGCTGTTATTTTAGCGTCAGAGGAAATTTCGGAGGACTTAAGTACGCATATTACAAGCCTTCAAAAACCAGTACTTCCGTACGTTCCTTTTCATGAGTTTGAAGAAGCTTATGCAAATTTTTATAACACTGAAGTTCTAAAGTAAATTACATGACATTTATTAAAAAAATAAGCTTTTCTGTAATTGCAGGATTAGTGGTAGCTGGGTTATTTTCATCTTGTGAAGATGAGGTTACAACCATAGGTTCAGGCGTTATTGCGGGTGAACCATTTGGAACAGGCAAAGCTGTTTTTGATGTTTTTGCTTACAATAATAAAATTAATACGGTGAAGTCTAACCGGTTGCCTATTTATCAATTAGGAAACCTTAATGACCCATTGTACGGTAAAACTACCGCAACAATTACGTCTCAATTACAGCTGTCTACTGTGGCGCCAACTTTTGGAACCTATACACAAGCTACTGAAGATGGAGCGGTATCAGATACAATACCAGCAACCATTGTAGAGAATGAAACAGTAAAGAGTGTTTATCTTTATATTCCTTATTTGCAAGATGTAAAGGATACAGATGGTGATGGGGTTCCAGATGATTTGGATGTTGATGCATCGGATGCTAATAGTGATACAGATGGAGATGGAGTTTCGGATAACCAAGAACGAATTTCTGGGTTAAATCCGTTGAGTAACGATACAGATAATGATGGAATCCTAGATGCTGAAGATGGTGAGAATGACCTGGCAGCGTATCCTAAGAAGTTTATTTTAGATAGTATTTATGGATCTGGAAAAGCAAATCCATTTCGCCTAAAAGTACAGCGTTCTACTTATTTTTTAAGAGATTTAAATCCTGATACAAACTTTGAGGATTCACAAGACTTTTATTCAGATCATGATTTCACGCCGTTTCTTACGGATGTTTTGTTTGAGGGTACAGAAACTGTTCGTGATACAGAAATCATTACTTATAATGAGGATGATCCTGATACAGAGGATGTAGATGAGGATGGTACTGTTGATCAAACTATTGGTGCAGGTATATGGGTGCCTTTAGATAATCAGTTTTTTCAAGAAAATATCTTGGATAAAGAAGGCTCCCAAGAGCTTTTAAATAATACTAATTTTAAGAATTTCTTACGAGGTATTCATGTTTCTATTGACACCGCTGATGATATTTTTATGTTGTTGAATTTAGCAGGAGCAAATATTACCATAACGTATACTCATGATGCTATTGATATAAACGGCACTGCGACAGATGAATCCGATGATGAGAGTATAGTTTTGGAGAAACGATTTGTAATTAATCTGGTTACAGGTGATGGCATTTCAACAGCTATTACAGGGAATGCAGTAAATACATTTATTAATGAAGAATATTCTCCGGAGGTCTTAGAAGCATTGAATTCAACCGAAAATGCGGAGAAAATTTATCTAAAAGGTGGGGCAGGTACCTACACGCAGCTTAAGTTATTTGCAGAAGAAACGGTATTGAGTACGAGCGTTATTAGCCAGATAAAAGCTAATAATTGGATTATAAATGAAGCTAATTTAGTGTTCTATGTAGATAGAACTAGTTTAGATGCTGCCCCAGGAGTAATAGAGCCTATGCGTCTTTATCTATATAACGCTGAAACAAATGAAGTCTTATACAATACTATAACAGAATTTAGTGTTTCTAACCCAACAGCACTATCTGTATTTCCTTTTTATGATGGTGTGTTGCAAAAAGAAAGTGACAAAGGAATTAAATATAAGATCCGAATTACAGATTATATCAATAGATTAATTAGTGGTGACTTATCTATTGCTACACTTGGTTTATCCGTTACTTCAGATATTAGAGTAGTGAGTATAGGAGGTGCAAAATTAGAAACATCTGAAGTTAAAATTCCGATAATGTCAACTATTAACCCATTCGGGACCGTACTTTATGGTAGTAATACGTCAGATCAAGAAAAGAAACTTCAATTAGAGATTTTATATACGGAAGTAGAGTAAGTAATTGCTTATAAGTATACCACTCAAAGTTTTTATTCGTTTTACGTCTATAGTTAGCTTAGGAATTGTTGCGTTATCCATAGTTTTGCGCGGAATTTTTGAGCATTAACCAAATTATTTATTCAGTATGTGTGGAATTGTAGGATATATAGGGCATCGTGATGCCTACCCAGTAATTATAAAAGGACTTCAAAGGTTAGAGTATAGGGGTTATGATAGTGCAGGAGTTGCTATTTATGACGGTTCTACTATTAACTTATGTAAGACCAAAGGAAAAGTAGAAGATCTTAAAAATAAGGCTGAAGCTGGTATGGCTTTAGGAGGGAATCTAGGAATTGGTCATACAAGATGGGCAACTCATGGGGTTCCTAATGATGTAAATTCACATCCTCATTATTCAAACTCTGGCGATTTAGTAATTATTCATAATGGAATTATAGAAAACTATGACTCTATTAAAAAGGAATTAATAAATCGTGGGTATGTTTTTCATTCAGATACGGATACTGAGGTATTGGTGAATCTTATTGAAGAAGTAAAGAAAAAAGAAAACGTCAAATTAGGTAAAGCAGTTCAGATTGCATTGAATCAGGCTGTAGGAGCATATGCTATTGCTGTTTTTGATAGAAATAAGCCAGATGAAATTGTTGTAGCTAAATTAGGGAGTCCATTGGCTATTGGAATTGGTGAAGATGAATTTTTTATCGCTTCAGATGCATCTCCTTTTATTGAGTTCACAAACAATGCGATGTATTTGGAAGATGAAGAGATGGCAATTATCCGTCTTGGAAAAGAAATTAAACTTCGTAAGATAAAAGATGATTCTGTTGTGTATCCTATTATAAAGGAATTACAATTAAACATTGAAGAAATTGAAAAAGGTGGTTACGATCACTTTATGTTGAAAGAAATTTATGAGCAGCCTAGAGCTATTCAAGATACCTACCGTGGTCGTCTTCTGGCAGATCAAGGCTTGATAAAAATGGCGGGTATTGATGATAACTTGGAAAAGTTCATGAATGCTAACAGAATTATCATTGTAGCTTGTGGTACTTCATGGCATGCAGGTCTTGTGGCAGAATATATTTTTGAAGACATTGCCAGAATACCTGTAGAGGTAGAGTATGCATCTGAGTTTAGATACAGAAATCCTGTAATCACAGATAAAGATGTATTAATTGCTATTTCTCAATCAGGAGAAACGGCAGATACCTTAGCGGCTATAAAATTAGCAAAAGAAAAGGGTGCTTTTGTTTTTGGAGTATGTAATGTAGTTGGATCTACAATTTCAAGAGAAACAGATGCTGGTGCATATACGCATGCAGGTCCTGAAATTGGAGTAGCTTCAACAAAAGCATTTACAACTCAAATTACTGTGTTAAGCTTAATTGCTTTAAAATTAGCGAAAGAAAAAGGGGTGCTTTCTAAAAGTAAGTACCATGAGTTCTTAACGGAACTTGAAAATATTCCATCAAAAGTAGAAAAGGCTTTATTGTCCAACGAATTGATAGAGAAAGTAGCAGAAGTTTATAAAGATGCTACTAATTGTCTTTACTTAGGAAGAGGGTATAATTTCCCAGTAGCCTTAGAAGGTGCACTTAAGTTAAAGGAAATTAGTTATATTCATGCAGAAGGATATCCTGCTGCAGAAATGAAGCATGGTCCTATTGCACTTATTGATGAGCACATGCCAGTTTTTGTTATTGCAACAAAAAGAGGTCATTATGAAAAGGTGGTTAGTAACATCCAAGAGATTAAATCCCGAAAAGGGAAAATTATCGCTATTGTAACAGAAGGTGATGAAGCAGTTAAAGAACTTGCAGATCATGTGATTGAAGTGCCAGAAACTTTTGAAAGCTTAACGCCGTTGCTTACAACAATTCCTTTACAGTTATTGTCGTATCATATAGCATTAATGAGAGGTTGTAATGTAGATCAGCCAAGAAATTTAGCAAAGTCGGTTACGGTAGAATAGTAACTATAGTTATGAATATAAAAAGGGGAAGATGTTTGCATCTTCCCCTTTTTTTTGTTTTAAAATTTAGCGTCTACACTCGTTCGTTTTACAAAATATGCAATAATTTGGGTGTCTCGTTGTCAAAATAGTACTATGCATGCATAATTTTTTTTATTTTCTTAGAAATCATATAAAAAATTCTGTATCTTCGATTTTAAACTAATTAAACTTAACTCCCTCGAATGAAAACAATAATGTATGTATTCTTCCTTTTGGTGGGAACATTGGGATTCTCTCAAACCACAGTAAAAGGAAATGTAGTAGATCAAGATGGGCAACCAATTCCTGGTTCAAATGTAGTGATCGTCGGTAAAACTGTAGGAACAGTGTCTGATTTTGATGGTAATTTTGTGCTGGAAACATCAGAAGTACCACCTTTCAAATTAAAAGTCTCAAGTATAGGCTATTCTGAAAGTACAGTGAGCATTACGGCTAATAACCAAAATGTTTCTGTTTCTTTAACGGAATCTCAAACACTTTTAGATGAGATTGTCATATCGGCTTCAAGAACACCAGAGCGTATTTTTGAATCTCCAGTAACCGTGGAGCGATTTGGGATTGAACAAATTAAAAATACAACGGCAGCCGATTTTTATGGTGGCCTGGAAAATTTAAAAGGTGTAGATGTTAACACTAACAGTTTAACATTTAAATCTGTTAACACAAGAGGGTTTGCAACTTTTGCAAATACTAGGTTCATGCAATTGGTAGACGGAATGGATAATTCTACTCCAGCATTAAATTTCCCGATTGGGAATTTAGTGGGTATGGTAGAGACAGATGTTCAAAGTGTCGAATTGTTACCAGGTGCGTCTTCTGCGCTTTATGGCGCTAATGCCTTTAATGGTATTCTTTTTATGAGAAGTAAAAGTCCGTTTGATCATGAAGGTATTAGCGTATCTATTAAAAGAGGTATCACTTCTCAAGAGGCTTCTGGGGATAATGCTTATACTGATTTTGGAATCCGTGCAGCACACAAATTCTCAAACAAGTTTGCAATCAAAGCTAACTTCGGATATCTAAAAGGTACGGATTGGGCTGCTACAAGTGAGGTAGATAAATTTGATCCTACGAGAACAAGAGCCAATTATAATTATGATGGTATCAATGTGTATGGAGATGAAGTTTCTACAAACATACGTTCTGCTTCTGGTTTGGGTATCATTCCAAATGTGGTGGTAAGTAGAACTGGGTATAATGAAAGTGACTTAACCAACTATAATGCAGAGAGCATTAAGGCAGATTGGGGTCTTTATTACCGTCCTATAGAAGATAGTAATCTTGAATTCTCTTACGTAGGTAAGGTGGGTACGGGGACTACGATCTATCAGGGAACCAATAGATATAATATTAATGGGTTTTTTCAAGAACAACATAAATTAGAAATTAAAAATGATAATTTCTTTGTAAGAGGTTATTTAGTTGGTGATAAAGCTGGTGATTCTTATGATATGGTTTTTACTGGAATCAACATCAACAGATCATGGAAGTCAGATGAAGATTGGTTCGGAGATTATATTCAGACGTATGCAGGAATTGAACTAAGTGGTAATCCTTCAGGTTTAACAGATGATCAAAAACATGCTGCGGCAAGATCAGTTGCAGATACAGGTCGTTATTTGCCTGGGACGCCAGAATTTCAATCGGCATTTGATCGCGTAATTAAAGATCCAGATTTAGCTACAGGTTCTCAATTTAAAGATGCTTCTAAATATTACCATGCAGATGCAAATTATAACTTCGGACATTTAACAGATTTTGCAGAAATTCAATTGGGCGGTTCTTTTAGAAGATATAGCTTAAATTCTTTTGGAACTATCTATACAGATTTTGATGGACCTATCGGGTACTCAGAGTATGGTGTGTATACACAAATTCAAAAGAAATTTGATTTTTCGGATGATAAGAGTTTAAAATTAACAGGTTCTGTACGTTATGATAAGTCAGAATTTTTCGATGGTTTCTTTTCTCCACGTATTTCTGCTGGCTACAGCTTAAACAGAGATCATAATATTAGAGCATCGGTGCAAACAGGTTTTAGAAATCCAACTACTCAGGATTTATTTATTGGATTAGATGCGGGTAGAGCAATTTTAATTGGTTCTGCGGAAGACAATTTAGATCGTTATACAAGAACTTTTGCAGTAAGTGAAAGTGGTCAGTTAGACGGTAATCCTGCAGAAGTTACGCAAACAGGTGCAGTAGCTTATGGAGATACCTATTCTGCGCAATCAGTAGAAACATTTAAAGTAACCAGAAATGCTGATGATTTGAGAGTATCCAATGCAGATTTGGTAGAAGCAGAACAAGTTACTTCTTTTGAAGTAGGGTATAGAGGTAAGATAAATAAGTTAGTGGTAGATTTTAGTGCTTACTATAATAATTATAAAGATTTTATTTCGCAAGAAGTTGTAGATGCAACTTTCTATGGTGTTGCCGGTGATGGTGGTGCTTCTGTAGATGCAATTAGAAATGATGATTTTCAACGCTATAGTGCGTATACCAACTCCGATGTAGATATTAATTCTTACGGTGCTTCATTAGGTTTAACCATGAAAGTTTTAGGGAATTATGATTTAGGGGGGAGTTATACTTTCACGAAGCAAGATTTTGATCAAGAAGCAAATCCAGATTTCATGTCAAGCTTCAACACACCAGAGCATAAGTTTAAAGCTAATTTCGGGAATGATGCCTTATTTGAAAATTTTGGTTTCAATCTTGCGTATAGATTTAGTGATGATTATTTCTGGGAGGCTACGTTTGGTAAAGGTGTGGTTCCTGAGTTCCATACATTAGATGCTCAAATAAGCTATACGGTTCCAAGTATTAAATCTTCTTTCAAATTGGGAGGTACCAATATTTTAGGTGATGAATATTTCACAGCCTTTGGTACAGGATTTATAGGATCTATGTACTACTTATCTTGGACAATTAATAACTAATAAACTAAAAAATTAAGATGAAGAATATAAAATATATCCTGTTGTCTGCGGTGTCACTTACATTTTTTGCGTGTAATGATATTGAAGATGTAGATAGAGTAGAGGCAGAGTTAATGGTAGATTCCCCTGCGCTTGTAGCGGGTTCTGCAGACTTTTCTAATTTTGTTGCTGTTGGTAATTCACTAACAGCTGGTTTTACGGATAATGCATTATTTATTGCATCGCAAGAAAACTCATTACCTAATATGTTGTCTCAGAGATTTGCATTAATCGGTGGTGGAGATTTTACGCAGCCATTGATGAATGACAATGTTGGAGGAATTGCTGTTGGTGGCAATAGAATTTTAGAACCACGCTTGGTATTTGGTGGAGCCGGTCCGGTTTCATTAGAGTCTATTATAGGGCCAGTTACTGTAAGTACAGATTTAGCTTTTAATAATCCAACGGGTCCCTTTAATAATATGGGAGTTCCTGGGGCAAAAAGTTTTCATTTATTAGCACCTGGTTACGGTAACATAGCAAATCTATCGCTAGGATTAGCGAACCCATATTTTGTTCGTATGACTGGGGAAACCCCAAATGCGAGTGTGTTAGATTTAGCCTTAGCTCAGGCGCCAACCTTCTTTTCATTATGGATTGGTAATAATGATGTTCTTGGTTATGCGTTATCTGGTGGTGATGGTACAAATCCTTTAACTCCTGTAGAAGGAGCGGTAGGAGTTGGGTTTAGTGCAACTTATGCAACATTAATTGGTGCTTTAACGGCAAATGGCGCAAAAGGAGTGGTGGCTAATATACCAAATGTAACTAGTATTCCTCATTTTACGACCGTACCGTTTAGTCCTTTGAGTCCTGCTAATGAAGCATTTGGGCCTCAGATTCCAACGCTTAATGGTGTATTTGGTCAATTAAATCAGGTATTTGCATTTTTAGAGAGCCAAGGAGTTACTGGTGCTACAGAACGTCAAATAGTTTTTTCAGAAACCGCGGCTAGTGCAGTGGTGGTTAAAGATGAATCGTTAACGGATTTATCTGCACAGATTGCAGCAGTGCTAAGTGCTAGTGATACATTTCCTGTATTTGTACAGTCTTTTGGTTTGCCAGCGCAGGCAGCGCCATTAGTAGCAAATCTATTTGGTACTATATATGGTCAAGCAAGGCAAGCAACGGCTGCAGATTTATTAGTGTTACCTAGTTCTTCAATAATAGGTACAGTAAATACAGATTCGGTTGCATTCTTACAATCGCAAGGTTTGTCAGAAGCTTTGGCTACACAGTTTTCTTTAGAAGGTATAACCATGCCTTTGGCAGATAAATGGGTGTTACTACCTAGTGAACAAGAAGAAATAGCAGTAGCAGTGAGTGCTTTTAATGATATTATAGCGGCAAATGCTAGCCAAGCAGGCTTAGCACTTGTAGATGTAAATAGTATCTTAAGTGAATTGGCTACTTCGGGTATTGCAACGGGAGACTTTATATTAAAGTCTAATCTGGCTACAGGTGGTGCCTTTTCTTTAGATGGTGTTCATCCAACAGCCAGAGGGTATTCATTTTTAGCGAATGAATTCATGAAAGCTATTGATGTAACCTATGGTTCTAACTTCGAAGCTTCGGGTTCTTTGTTAAATCCTTCAGATTATCCAACAAACTACGCTGCTGGTTTACAGTAGGTATAGCATTAATAATAGTAAAAAAAAGCACCTTTTTAAGGGTGCTTTTTTTATGTTCATAAAAAAGAAAAAAACAATTTCTATTTAAAAGTTAAAAACATATCTTTGCAGCCTGAAAAACACAGGAAGCTAAAACATAGCGGATTGTATTTCTCACACGCTTTAATTCTAAACATAAATACTTAGGTAATGTCTAAAGTTACAGGTAAAGTTTCCCAAATAATCGGGCCGGTTGTTGATGTTGAATTTCAATCAGGTTCAGAACTTCCAAAAATCTATGATTCTCTAGAGATCAAGAAAAAGGATGGTTCTCTTTTAGTATTAGAAGTTCAATCTCACATTGGTGAAAATTCCGTTAGAACTATTTCTATGGATTCTACCGATGGTTTAAGTAGAGGAACCGAAGTTGTTGCTACAGGTAGTGCAATACAAATGCCAGTTGGTGATGATGTATATGGCCGTTTGTTCAACGTAATCGGAGATGCTATTGATGGTCTTGGAGATTTACCTAAATCAGGTAAAGATGGTCTTCCAATTCACAGAGAAGCTCCAAAATTTGAAGATTTATCAACATCTACTGAAGTACTTTTTACAGGTATCAAAGTAATCGATTTAATTGAGCCTTATGCTAAAGGTGGTAAAATTGGTTTATTTGGTGGTGCAGGTGTAGGTAAAACAGTATTAATCCAAGAGCTTATTAACAACATTGCAAAAGGTCATGGTGGTCTTTCTGTATTTGCTGGAGTAGGGGAACGTACTCGTGAGGGTAATGATTTACTTCGTGAGATGTTAGAATCAGGGATTATAAAATACGGTGATGATTTCATGCACTCTATGGAAGAAGGTGGATGGGATTTATCTAAAGTAGATAAAAACTTAATGAAAGAATCAAAAGCGACTTTCGTTTTTGGTCAGATGAATGAGCCTCCTGGAGCACGTGCGCGTGTTGCTTTATCTGGTTTAACAATCGCAGAATATTTCCGTGATGGTGCAGGTGAAGGTCAAGGAAAGGATGTTTTATTCTTCGTAGATAATATTTTCCGTTTTACGCAAGCAGGTTCAGAGGTTTCGGCTCTTTTAGGTCGTATGCCTTCTGCGGTAGGGTATCAACCAACTTTGGCAACAGAGATGGGTGCCATGCAAGAGCGTATTACATCAACAAAAAGAGGTTCTATTACATCGGTACAGGCGGTTTACGTTCCTGCGGATGATTTAACAGATCCAGCACCAGCAACTACGTTCGCGCATTTAGATGCAACAACAGTACTTTCTCGTAAAATTGCAGAGTTAGGTATTTACCCAGCGGTAGATCCTTTAGATTCTACATCTAGAATTTTAACGGCAGATATTTTAGGAAAAGATCATTATGAGTGTGCTCAAAATGTAAAAGAGCTATTACAACGTTATAAAGAACTTCAAGATATTATTGCCATCTTAGGGATGGAAGAATTGTCTGAAGAAGATAAATTAGCAGTAGGTAGAGCGCGTCGTGTACAACGTTTCTTATCACAGCCTTTCCACGTAGCAGAACAGTTTACGGGGCTAAAAGGGGTGTTGGTAGATATTAAAGAAACTATCAAAGGATTTAATATGATTATGGATGGTGAATTAGATCACTTACCAGAATCTGCTTTTAACCTTAAAGGTACTATCGAGGAAGCTATTGAGGCTGGTGAGAAAATGCTAGCGGAAGCTTAAATAGAATAAAGTAGCTAGTACTAAGAAACCTTAGTGCTAGTTACAAACTACTTAATACTAAAAAGATGTATTTAGAAATCGTATCACCAGAAGCTACCTTATTTTCAGGAGAAGTTATTTCGGTAACTGTGCCAGGGATCAACGGAGAGTTTCAAATGTTAGCGAATCACGCACCTATCGTTTCTTTATTGCAAGAAGGTGTTGTTAAAATTCAAGGTAACAATGTAGTTATTGCGGAGGCTTACAAAACAAAATTTTCTAAGTCGGCTACAGGGGCAATTACTTTAGTAATCTCTAGTGGTACTGTTGAAATGAAAGATAATAAAGTCATCGTTTTAGCAGATTAAGCAAAATTAAATAAATGGTCTTCTTTTACGGGAGAGCAATTACACATATTATAAAAATCCAGTGAAGGTCTCTTCGCTGGATTTTTTTTGTTTCGGGTTGTTTGACTTGTTTGGTTCTAATAAGTGTTCTTGCTTTAGTCTTCGGGCTAAGGTGGGGTTAGTGGTTTGTAGCGGTTACTTCATGTGGTTCTTTATTATATAATGACCTGTTTTCTTTTTGTCTATACGTTAAGCTGTTCCTGTGCCTTTATTTCATTTGTTTTTAAGTCGATATGCTTTTTTTATAAGAAGTATTCTTCGTTACGCCTTTAGGTTCTCTTTCTTTTTGAGGTTGATGTTTTGTGGTTTGTTTCGGAGCCTTATGGCTCGTTGCTTATAATGGAGTATTATTTAGTGCGCAGGTCTACGGTTTTGTAGTCGCGGAGTGATTATGTTTCAAATTAAACATCGATTTTTTTAGCTGATGTCGGTGTATTTGTTTTCGAGTGGTCATTTAGTTATGCTTAAAAATGATGTTTGCTACTTTCTAAGAGGTTTATTTGGTTTCTAAATAGAACTATAAGGCAATTTTTGATCTTCGTATAGAATAATTTGATGCAATCTTGAGCGGGTAGGTAAGCTTATCTAGATCTTTTTTGGTTATATGTGTGGTGGTGGTGAGGGTTCTTTTTTAAATAAGAATGCTGATTTCTGTATTTCTTTGCTATAATTTCAAAAATTAATTTGTTGTTAAGTCTTTGTTTCTAGGGTGTTATAAAAACGTCAAAAAAAAGATTGAATTTTTTTTCCAAAAACGCTTGTGGGTTTTAAAAGAGGGTGTATATTTGCAGCCGCTTAGGGAAACAACGATACGTAATTAAGTGAGAAGTAAAAGAGATAAAAAGTTCATTGACATATTGTAAGACAGCGTTTAATTACTGGAAACGGTAATTAAATAAATTGAATTAACATAATAGCTTAAAGAATATAGAGGGCTAGGATTCGGATGATTTGTTAGTTGGTTAATAGATGTTATATAATATTTACAAAACAACGATGAAGAGTTTGATCCTGGCTCAGGATGAACGCTAGCGGCAGGCCTAACACATGCAAGTCGAGGGGTAACAGGGAGCTTGCTCCGCTGACGACCGGCGCACGGGTGCGCAACGCGTATGCAATCTACCTCTTACTAAGGGATAGCCCAGAGAAATTTGGATTAATATCTTATGTGATATGTGACTGGCATCGGTTACATATTAAAGGTTACGGTAAGAGATGAGCATGCGTCTCATTAGTTAGTTGGTAAGGTAACGGCTTACCAAGACTTCGATGAGTAGGGGTCCTGAGAGGGAGATCCCCCACACTGGTACTGAGACACGGACCAGACTCCTACGGGAGGCAGCAGTGAGGAATATTGGACAATGGACGGAAGTCTGATCCAGCCATGCCGCGTGTAGGAAGACTGCCCTATGGGTTGTAAACTACTTTTATACAGGAAGAATAAGATCTACGTGTAGATTGATGACGGTACTGTAAGAATAAGGACCGGCTAACTCCGTGCCAGCAGCCGCGGTAATACGGAGGGTCCGAGCGTTATCCGGAATTATTGGGTTTAAAGGGTCCGTAGGCGGGCTGTTAAGTCAGAGGTGAAATGCTGCGGCTCAACCGTATGCACTGCCTTTGATACTGGCGGTCTTGAGTTATAGTGAAGTGGCTAGAATAAGTAGTGTAGCGGTGAAATGCATAGATATTACTTAGAATACCGATTGCGAAGGCAGGTCACTAACTATACACTGACGCTGATGGACGAAAGCGTGGGTAGCGAACAGGATTAGATACCCTGGTAGTCCACGCCGTAAACGATGGATACTAGCTGTTCGGTTTTCGGACTGAGCGGCCAAGCGAAAGTGATAAGTATCCCACCTGGGGAGTACGTTCGCAAGAATGAAACTCAAAGGAATTGACGGGGGCCCGCACAAGCGGTGGAGCATGTGGTTTAATTCGATGATACGCGAGGAACCTTACCAGGGCTTAAATGTAGATTGACAGGTTTAGAGATAGACTTTTCTTCGGACAATTTACAAGGTGCTGCATGGTTGTCGTCAGCTCGTGCCGTGAGGTGTCAGGTTAAGTCCTATAACGAGCGCAACCCCTGTCGTTAGTTGCCAGCATGTAATGATGGGGACTCTAACGAGACTGCCGGTGCAAACCGTGAGGAAGGTGGGGATGACGTCAAATCATCACGGCCCTTACGTCCTGGGCCACACACGTGCTACAATGGTCGGTACAGAGAGCAGCCACTTAGCGATAAGGAGCGAATCTATAAAACCGATCACAGTTCGGATCGGAGTCTGCAACTCGACTCCGTGAAGCTGGAATCGCTAGTAATCGGATATCAGCCATGATCCGGTGAATACGTTCCCGGGCCTTGTACACACCGCCCGTCAAGCCATGGAAGCCGGGAGTGCCTGAAGTCCGTCACCGTAAGGAGCGGCCTAGGGCAAGATCGGTAACTAGGGCTAAGTCGTAACAAGGTAGCCGTACCGGAAGGTGCGGCTGGAACACCTCCTTTCTAGAGAAAGACATCTCAATTAATAAAAACGAAAGAGTTCTAGTCCTTATATTTTTTTAGTTATGTAGTTTAAATTGCTGTCTTATAATTATGTTATTATAATATTGATTGGGTCGCAAGATTCGCAAAGTGAGAGTCTCATAGCTCAGCTGGTTAGAGCGCTACACTGATAATGTAGAGGTCGGCAGTTCGAGTCTGCCTGAGACTACTGCCTAGAGCAGATTTTTAGTTAAGGAATTGATTAAGAGTTTGGTTTAGAAAAACGTTCATTAAAATAAGGATGCTAATTAAATTAGTATCACTTGAAAGGAAATTTTAGAGGTTGAGTATAGCCGTTATAAGTACTGTTAACTAATAACTGTTAACTGATCACTAAAAGACGGGGGATTAGCTCAGCTGGCTAGAGCGCCTGCCTTGCACGCAGGAGGTCATCGGTTCGACTCCGATATTCTCCACCAGGCAATGCCTGAGGATATTTATATCTTCAAGTATTGAGGAGGATTCATTGATAATTTTGTTATCAGTGAAGACTCACCACAAGTTCATTGACATATTGGGACAAAGTGAATTACAATTATCTTCAGGGATATTGTAATCACAGTAAACACAAATTTAAAAATAGAGTAAAGTACGATAGAGGTACTGCTGTATTAATACGGTAGTAATTATATATAATAGAATAAAAAGGACTAGTGACAAGCTAGAAAAGGGCGTATGGGGGATGCCTAGGCTCTCAGAGGCGATGAAGGACGTGATAAGCTGCGAAAAGCTGCGGGGAGGTGCACACAACTTGTGATCCGCGGATATCCGAATGGGGCAACCTGTCTGGTTGAAGGCCAGTCGTGATCGTAAGATCAAGCAAACCCGGTGAACTGAAACATCTAAGTAGCCGGAGGAGGAGAAAACAAAAGTGATTCCGTTAGTAGTGGCGAGCGAACGCGGATTAGCCCAAACCAGTATTGTTTCGGCAATGCTGGGGTTGTAGGACCACGATATTTGATGCGCGATGAATTAGAACTATTTGGAAAGATAGGCCGAAGACGGTGATAGCCCGGTATAAGTAAAGGACGTTATTGATAGTGGTATCCTGAGTAGTGCGGGGCACGTGAAACCTTGTATGAATTTGCCGGGACCATCCGGTAAGGCTAAATACTCCTGAGAGACCGATAGTGAACCAGTACCGTGAGGGAAAGGTGAAAAGAACCGTGAATAACGGAGTGAAAAAGATCCTGAAACCATACGCTTACAAGCGGTCGGAGCCCTTTGGGGTGACGGCGTGCCTTTTGCATAATGAGCCTACGAGTTACTTTTACTAGCAAGGTTAAGATTTTAAGAATCGGAGCCGTAGCGAAAGCGAGTCTGAATAGGGCGCCATAGTTAGTAGTAGTAGACGCGAAACCGTGTGATCTACCCATGGGCAGGTTGAAGCTTTGTTAACCCAAAGTGGAGGACCGAACCCGTTGACGTTGAAAAGTCTTGGGATGACCTGTGGGTAGGGGTGAAAGGCCAATCAAACTCGGAAATAGCTCGTACTCCCCGAAATGCATTTAGGTGCAGCGTTGCAATAGTTTTATAGAGGTAGAGCTACTGATTGGATGCGGGGGCTTCACCGCCTACCAATTCCTGACAAACTCCGAATGCTATAAAATGTTTTGCAGCAGTGAGGGCATGGGTGCTAAGGTCCATGTCCGAGAGGGAAAGAACCCGGACCATCAGCTAAGGTCCCCAAGTGTATACTAAGTTGATATAACGCGGTGGAATTGCATTGACAGCCAGGATGTTGGCTTGGAAGCAGCCATTCATTTAAAGAGTGCGTAACAGCTCACTGGTCGAGCGATTCCGCATGGATAATAATCGGGCATAAGTATACCACCGAAGCTATGGCTTCTGTACTCGGTACAGAGGGGTAGGGGAGCATTCTATGTGTGTTGAAGGTGATCTGTAAGGGTTGCTGGAACGCATAGAAACGAAAATGTAGGCATAAGTAACGATAATGCGGGCGAGAAACCCGCACGCCGAAAGACCAAGGTTTCCCCAGCTATGCTAATCAGCTGGGGGTCAGTCGGGACCTAACGCGAACCCGAAAGGGGTAGTGGATGGACAAGCAGTTAATATTCTGCTACCTGCTCACGTTAAAAGTGACGGGGATGTGGTGTTGGTGCGCGCTGACGGAATAGCGCGTTGAAGGGAGTGGTAACACCCCGATAGTACGATGAGGCTTCGGCCAAGTTGATAATCCAGCGTAACATCCTCCGAGAAAAACAAGTGAAGCAGCCCGTACCGTAAACCGACACAGGTGGTTGGGATGAGTATTCTAAGGCGCTCGAGAGATTCATGGCTAAGGAACTAGGCAAAATAGACCCGTAACTTCGGGAGAAGGGTCGCCCTCCTTTTAGGAGGGCCGCAGTGAAGAGGTCCAGGCGACTGTTTATCAAAAACACAGGGCTCTGCAAAATCGAAAGATGAAGTATAGGGCCTGACACCTGCCCGGTGCTGGAAGGTTAAGAGGAGATGTTAGTTTCGGCGAAGCATTGAATTGAAGCCCCAGTAAACGGCGGCCGTAACTATAACGGTCCTAAGGTAGCGAAATTCCTTGTCGGGTAAGTTCCGACCTGCACGAATGGTGCAACGATCTGGACACTGTCTCGGCCATGAGCTCGGTGAAATTGTAGTATCGGTGAAGATGCCGGTTACCCGCAGTGGGACGAAAAGACCCCGTGCACCTTTACTATAGCTTCGTATTGGTTCTGGGTAAGTAATGTGTAGGATAGCTGGGAGACTTTGAAGCGGCGTCGCCAGGCGTTGTGGAGTCATTGTTGAAATACCAGCCTTTGCTTATCTAGGGCCTAACCCTAACACTAGGGAACAGTGCGTGGTGGGTAGTTTGACTGGGGTGGTCGCCTCCAAAAGAGTAACGGAGGCTTCTAAAGGTACCCTCAGTACGGTTGGTAATCGTACGTAGAGTGCAATGGCACAAGGGTGCTTGACTGAGAGGCATACAGGCCGAACAGGTTGGAAACAAGAGCATAGTGATCCGGTGGTTCCGCATGGAAGGGCCATCGCTCAAAGGATAAAAGGTACGCCGGGGATAACAGGCTGATCTCCCCCAAGAGCTCATATCGACGGGGGGGTTTGGCACCTCGATGTCGGCTCGTCACATCCTGGGGCTGGAGAAGGTCCCAAGGGTTGGGCTGTTCGCCCATTAAAGTGGCACGCGAGCTGGGTTCAGAACGTCGTGAGACAGTTCGGTCTCTATCTACTGCGGGCGTTAGAAATTTGCGTGGATCTGACTCTAGTACGAGAGGACCGAGTTGGACTGACCTCTGGTGCACCAGTTGTTCCGCCAGGAGCATTGCTGGGTAGCTATGTCGGGATTGGATAAGCGCTGAAAGCATATAAGCGCGAAACCAGCCACAAGATGAGATTTCTTTAAAGGGCCGTAGGAGATGACTACGTTGATAGGTCATAGGTAGAAGGGCAGTAATGTCTGTAGCCAAGTGATACTAATAGCCCATAGGCTTGCACAACTTGCCCCCTTTAATTAGGGGGCGGACTTCCTTTTTTTAAAGATATAATTACCAAAAATCGTAGCTTACTTTAGATTTAATCTAAAACTGTGTTTATAGTGTGTGTTTTATACACCATTTTGTCCCTTTAATATGTTAACAATATTAGTTACTATACATTGGTGTAGTACAACGATTTAAGGTGACCATGGCGATAGGGTCCACCCCTTACCATTCCGAACAGGGAAGTTAAGCCTATCAGCGCCGATGGTACTGCTATACCAAGTGGGAGAGTAGGTCGTCGCCTTTTTTTAATCAAGTCCTCAATAGAAATATTGAGGACTTTTTTTGTTTATAGAAGTTTCTTATTCTTGCCGATTCTTACTCCTAACAACTGTAACATCCCAAAACATATTACTCCTGAGAGTGGATTACCTCCATAGATCTTTATAGCGGGTTAGTCGCTTTTCACTGGTAATGGTAGCTAGTATTATAGTGGCATTCGTCTATCTACATACTATAGTTTGTGTGCAATAAAGCCTGAGTATTTCTTAGAGCTGCATGCGTACCACCACCCATTCTTGCCCGTTAGCAGTATATCTAGCCATTTCTTCAAAGCCAACCGCCTTGTGCGCTTGCATAGATCTGTTATTTAAAGCATCTATTTCGGTAACAATGGTAATATATTCCTGTTCTAGTTGCTCTTTCATGTGCGCATACAAGCCTCTAAATACTCCTTGTTTTCTATGATTTTTAGAAACGCAAATTTGACCCATAAGCATGTATTTTTCTTCTGAAGCTATTAGTGGGTCTATTACTTGAAACATGGGCTTAAGGACGTCTATTTTGTCTCTAAACGATGGATGCATGCTTAAGGCGTACCCTGCTAGATTTCCTTGGTCATCTATAGCTATCGTATGTGGGCAAAAATCATTCATTTCTTTTAAAAGTTCATAAGAATGTTCAACGGTAACAAAGCCTTCTGCCAATTTTTCTTCGTTTGAGACGTTACGATATAAGTTTTCTTGTTGTAAACGTAATATTTGGACTAATTCTTTATCAGTTTTAGTGCTAGAATAGGTGATTTTCATTGAATTAAACAGCTTTTAGAGCATATAAAAATAGCGTATCCTCAAATAGCAAACTGATTATGAATAAATTAATGTGATATAATTACCTTATGCTTTAAATTTTTGAAAGATTCTTGACCATGTCAAAAATAAAATGTGATGTTGGCAAATGTGCTAAAAATACATCCGATTGAGCACTTTAACCGTATATCTTTGCGTTATAACGATGAATAAGTTTCTTTGTAAGTATACCCCAATCTATTTATTAAGAAATAACCTACAAATATATTATCATGAGACGATTATTATTAATCCCTTTTTTAGTAACCTTTCTTATTGGAAATTCTAGTTCTTGTAAAAAGGATACGGATTTTATTGCTGAAGTTATTGAGGCTGAGCTGTTAGAGGAAGAACTCATCGAGGAGGTTATTCCTGAAGTGGAAGATGAGGAAGTATCTGAACCTGAAATACCCGAAGAAGATCCCGCAACGGAAGAAGAGGATAACAATACCTCGTTGAAAAAGGATCAAGGTTCTTCGTATTGCGGTCCATATACCATTTCAGAACCCTTAGTATTAACAGGATTGAAAGATATCATACTTAGTGGTTTAGATATTTCTAATCCGTCAGGACATGCCATAACCCTTACAGATTGTTCCAATGTGGTAATAAAAGAATCATATTTACACCACTCTTCAGGTAATGGTGTATTAATAGTTTCTTCTAGTAATATTACCATTGAAAACAACACCTTAGAAGCTGTTTCTACGGGTGTATATGCCCAATATAGTCAAGGTGTGAAAGTTTTAAATAACGATGTTAAAAATGTTGTCGGACCTTTTCCTAGAGGACAAATGGCACAGTTTGCTAATTGCACTGGTGCTGGGAATAAAATAAACTATAATGTTTTAGAAAATTTTATAGGAGAAAGTTATGCCGAAGATGCCATAAATTTATTTAATAGTACTGGAACTTCTTCAAGTCCAATTGAAATATATGGGAATTGGATTCGTGGGGGAGGGCCAAGTGGTACCGGCGGAGGTATTATGACCGGTGATAATGGAGGTGCTTATGTGATTGTTAAAAATAATATTTTAGTAAATCCAGGACAGTATGGGATTGCCATAGCTGGAGGTACAAACATCAAGATACATGACAATGTGGTATACGCAAAAGAACAAACTTTTACGAATGTAGGTCTTTATATTTGGAATCAGAGCCCCACATCAAGCTGTCAATCAAACCAAATTTATAATAACAAAGTATGCTGGACAAATAAAAAGGGGTATTTCAATGCTGCTTGGAACTCAGGAAATTGTGGTACTGTTATAGGCTGGGATGAAAATACTTGGGATACGGAGTTTAATGGTTCCATATTACCTGAAACCATTTTATCTGATTGCAATAATTAAATTAATGCATATACAAAAAAAGCCATTCTCTTTTATGTAGAATGGCTTTTTTTGTTTTAGATACTTCTATATGCTTACTCTCCGTAAGAGTAGCCATACTTATTTCCGTAGGCAAAGTTTTTTAACTTTAGATCGTTAATGACTAAACTGACATTTTTTAGTTTACCACTTCTCTTTGAGTCATTTACAAATTGTAAAGCTTCTTTTTTAGTTACTTCAGAGCGTACGACGTATAAGGTAACCAAGGCAAATCTGTTAATTAAAAAAGTGTCGGCTACCAATAAAGCAGGAGCGGTATCTACTACGATATAATCAAATTCTTGCTCTAATTGTTTAAACATGGTTCCCAAACGATCCATCTGAAATAATTCTGCCGGGTTGGGAGGAATAGAGCCAGATGGAAGTATTTTTAGACTTTCATGCAATTCCGTATCTTGGTATAGTTCTGAAAGATTTTGAGTGCTATTCACCAAATAGTCACTTACGCCAAATACTTTCTTTAAATTGGTGTCAAAACGATGCAGTTGCGGGTTTCTTAAATCTCCTCCAACTAAGAGTACTTTTTTACCAGAAAGCGCCAAGGTAATGGCTAAATTTACCGCTACAAATGTCTTTCCCTCTCCTTTAGTGGTAGAGGTGACGAAAATTGTTTTTCCGTTATTACTGCTTGGATTATTAATCATAGCATATTGCAAATTGGCAGAGAGAATCCTAAAAGATTCAGCCAAGACAGAGCGGTCATTCGTCAAGATAAATTCACTATCTTTTTTTCCTAGCTTAGGTAATTCTCCTAAAATGGGGACATCCTTAGATCCTTTTTCAACATCCATTCTGCTTTCTATTTTGTTATTCCATAACTCACGTCCTCTAATAAATACTACAGGAATTAATAAAGCTAATAGAATGGCACCCCCTAAAACTACTTTAGGACTTGGCGATATGCTATTACGGGTACTAAAGGCTTCATCTACAATTTTTGCTTTGGGTGCAGAAACAGATAAAGCTAAGGTGTTCTCTTCTCTTTTTTGGAGTAAATATAAATACAAGGCTTCTTTGATGCCTTGTTGGCGTTCAATACCTCTTACTTGACGTTCTTGCCCAGGAATTTGGGACATTTGAAAGCCTAGAGATCCAGATTTTCTTCTTAAATTATCCTCAGCAATCATTAAGTTGTTTCGCGTACCTTCTAAATTAGATTTAAGATTGTATTTTAATCTATTAATTTGCTCTGACATGCCTTTAACGACTGGGTTTTGTTCTGTAGAGCTAGCTGCTAATCTGTTACGTTCAATGACTAAGGCATTATATTCAGAAATAAGTTCATTGGAGGACGAATTCTCCAAACCCAAGTTAGAAGGAAACAAGTTATAGCTGTCGTTATCAGCATAACTTAATATGGACTGCGTAAGCTCCAGCTGTGTTTGGATCTGTTGTTGCTCTCTATTAAATTCACTTACGTTTTGAATAAGCATGGAAGATTCTACACCAATATCGGTAAGCCTATTTTGCTCTTTATAATTCTCTTTGCCAGACTCTACGGAGTCTAATTCTCCGTTGATTATTTGTAAACGTTCATCAATGAAATCTGCGGTATTTTTGGCAATCAAGTTTTTGTCCTCTATGGCCTCTTTGTTGTATTCATACACCAATTGATTTAATATATCTTCTGCTTTTTTGCTGACTCTATCTTCTAATCCTAATTCTAACAAAGTAGATTTCTCTTCTACGATATTAACCGCCAATTTTTTAGAATAATTTTCAGCAACGCTATTGAGAGGGAAAAATGCGATTAATACACTTTCCCATTTTCCTGAAAATAATGAAGAATCGGTATTAGGTTTTACGATAAAATCTGCAAATCCCAATTCAATTGGGGTGCCGTATTTAATTGTTTTTGAAACATCTGTTGCTTCATTAATTAACTCAAAACTCTCAGTTCCCTTTTTACGAATTCTATACCAATTGTTCTTTTCGATTATTTCTTTCTCTAATAACTTTTCATCAAAGCGTAATACCTGTACTATTACTGGACTTTGATCGTAAAGCTCTTTTTTTATAAAGCCTGAATCATCTAAATATGCCACATTGAGGTTCAATGCCTTTGCTGTATTAAACATTAAACGTTTGGAGCGAAGTAAACCTAGCTCATTAGCAATACTATTTGTTTTTAAACCACTTAAGAGATCAATGTCCATATTGGAAGGGGATCCAGAAGAACTTCCATTTTCTTCATCATTAATAATGATACTGGACACCGTTTGGTAGGTTTTTGGACCTAATTTTAGATAGGCTACAGCTGTTCCTAGTGTTAAGCAGAGAAGCCCTAAAAACCAGGGCCAATGGCGTAAATATTTGCTTAGAATTTCACGGATATTTAAAGTGCTTTCTTCTTCTGCAACCGGTAAATATTTGTATTGCTCCTTTTCCATATACTGCGGATAAATTAATGAGGGTTTAAAGTAATATTTTTTTTCTTTGCTATTTGTAAAACCTTGCTAGTAATTAGTTAATAAGCACGTTCTTCTCCACGTATGGCATTTACAACGGTATAATAAATAATTCTCAAGTCTAATTGAAGCGACCATTTTTCCATATAAAATATATCATAGCGTACGCGATTTACAATATCGGAATTTTCAACAATCTCTCCACGATATCCTTTAATTTGGGCTAGCCCCGTTATTCCTGGTTTTAAAAAATGGCGAACTAAGTATTTATCTACAGATTTTTCAAATTGTTCTGTATGCAATTGCATATGAGGTCTTGGACCTACCACACTCATATTTCCTTGTAAAACGTTAAAGAATTGTGGTAACTCGTCAATACTTGTTTTACGCAAAATTCGGCCTAATTTTGTAATCCGCATATCCCCTTTTGTAGCCATCTGTGTATCGCTATCTTCATTCTTGGTCATGGATCTAAACTTATAGCATAAAAAGGTGTTTCGATTTACTCCATGTCTTTTTTGTTTAAAGAATAGTGGGCCTTTGGAATCAATCTTCATTAAAATCCAGACGAGAGGAGTTAACCACGAAAGCAAAAACACAATAACCAAGCTAGAAAATACTATATCAAAAATTCGTTTCACCACATTAGCATATTCTAATTCTAAAGGGGACGCTCTTAAATTTAATACGGGTACCTCTCCATATAACTCAATAGACATGGCTCTGGAAAATAATTCTTTATTGTCTGGGACAATTTTTATTTTCTTCAAGCTGTTATCTGCAATACGCATGAGTTCTTGAATTTCACTTTTAGAAAGCCTAGAAGCCATACAGTATACTTCTTCTACATTATTTTCAAAAATATAGGAGAAGGAATCTTGAATAGTTCCTATGTATGTAGGACTTCCTGATTTTGTATTATCAAAATACCCCATATACCGATAGCCATAGCTTCCTGTATCAAAGATGCGACGCAATTTTTTGAGATTTTTATCCCTGCCAATTACGACTACGCGCACTCCTTTACTTAAACCATTTGAGCGGTATAAATTGCGTGCCCAATAGAATATAATGCGAAACAACGTGAGCATTAAGCAAATTAACGCATATACCAATACGAGGTAGCCTAAGGGGTAGGTTCTATCACTTAAAAAGGTAAAGGAGGTAAAATAGACCAAACCAAATAATACGAATAGGTTGATAAAATTCCTTAAATTGGTACCAAAGCCTTCTCTTCTTGCGGTTGGGTAAAAATCAATACTATAGGTGATTAACAACCAAGAGAGGTTGTAATATATGATGCTATATCCATGATTATATACTTTTGGAACCGAAAGGAAGAGTATCAGGTTTAAGGATATAATATGAAATACAAAGGATAATGGAATGACAAAATATGACTTCTTCATTAACTATATTTTAGTGTAAACCTCAGAATAATCATTTTTCAGGAAGGGGGGTCTGAGAAATACTACTGAGATAAAGATTCTAGAATCTTTTAAGTAGATAATTTTTTAGTGTATCTGTAAATTATACGTGGAGTAGCTTACTTAACCTTTTACTTTTGCCTGAAGTAAATAGCCTAAGTATTTAAATCCGTTCGTGACATAGCGTGTCCACATACGTTTAGGCTCTTTTATGAATCGCCCTAACCACTCCAAGCCTAAGTTCTGCCAAAATTCACTTGGCCTAGCTACGGTCCCGGCATAAAAATCAAATACGGCTCCTATGGCACAAATATATCCTGCATCTAAAGTGTTTCTATGTTCAAAACTCCATTTTTCTTGTTTCGGAGCTGTCATGCCTATAAACAAGACATCTGGTTTAAAACTATTTACTTCTGTAATCATTTGAGCATTATCTTCAGTTGAAAATGTTTTTTTAAACGGAGGAGAATAGGAGCCTACTTTTATATTTGGGTACTCTATTTTTATTTTACATTTTATTTTTTCTAAGGTTTCATTTGAAGCACCTAAATAAAAGCAAGAACCACTTCTTGCATTTAAATCATTTAAAAAATAGGTGTGCAAATCTGCACCAGCAATTTTTTTAATTCTTTCACCATATAAAAATTTAGCAGCGAAAGTAATGCCAACACCATCAGGTAGTAAAACATCTGAGCTCAGCAGGGCTTGTTTAAAATTTTGATCTTTTTCTGCCATGCAGTAGGAGTACTGGTTTATGGTATTAATTACAGTATTTTTAGCTTCAGGTAAGTTTTTTAACTGGTCTGCAAAGACGGTATATCCTAAACAGGGTATGGTTGAAAATTTAGTCATAAAGTTTGCTTTTATGAGATGCGAGAAAAATTAAAATTTATTGTTCTAAAATGGTATTGTCCACATGTGTAATGTCTAAATCCATACTAGTAGATGCAATTTTTTGTTTTATTTATTACGGACAGGAAATCCTTCAACTCCTGTATAAGATTTATTTTTAGTTAAAAAATCTTTCTCCAAAGTCAAATGAGTTTTTAGATCTTCTTCTGTGGTAAAACGGGAGGTAATTTTTCTTGCAGGGTTACCGCCAGAAATACTATAAGCTTCAGTATCTTTGGTCACTACGGCACCTGCGGCTATTATTGAACCTTTTCTAATAGTAACACCACTCATGATTATGGCTCCATAACCTACCCAAACATCATCTTCAATGATAGTTTTACTAGAAAGCCCTTTCCAATTATAACTTTCATCTCTAATTCTAGAGGCCATACGAATTGGTACGCCCAATTGTTGGTAATGATGATCATATTTTCCTACGATAGCCACTTTATTGCCAAAAATAACATTATCACCAATGGTGCAGTCTGCCTCAATTTGAGAGTCTCTTCCGATATAAAAATTTTTACCAATAATCAAGCTGTTTTTAGCCCATAATTGTACGCGCATTCCTGCGTAGAAATTTTCTCCTATACTATACTTCTTCCATTTTATCTTCATAAGATAATAAAACCGTAGGTTGCGAATAAGATTTTTAATCATGGATTCTTTTATTTGAAAAAGCCTTCAATTTTAGATTTAATACGAGCGATAATGCCCATCTTAGATTGAAATTTCTTTTGATATTCTTTGCTAATTGCAATTTCCTTAGGAAAATTAAAATTCATTTGATGTTCCTTATCTAAATACGGTAGATATCTCTTTTCGGATCCATTGGTATGGGTTGCAAATTCATCAAAGCCATCATTATAGATTTTAGAGCCTAATGGATATAGTGTTAAACCTCCAGTCTTAAATTGGTGATAGAACCAACGGATAGCCCAAGAATCTAGCTTTCCACTCATTTGTTTGTCTAGCATAGCATTGAGGTCCGACCCTCCCTTAGCAAATTCTTTGCGTTCTAATTTATTTTCAGAAAACTCTTTATAGGAGGCTACTTCCCAATCTACATTTTCCCAACGGTCTCGCCAAGTAGCCCAACCCCAAGACCAGCCTCGGTTTAGTAGGTAGGTGGTATTTGGGTTTTGATCCTTACTACGCAAATCAAAAGAATAACCAGATATTGAAAATATTTTCTTCTCTGCTGTATACTCTGATAGTGCCTTGTTCATGTAGGTTAAAAAATTAGGAGTAGTGAGCAAGTCATCTTCCAAAACTATTACCGTCTCAGATTTTTCCATTACTGTGGTTACTCCACCTATTATAGAATTAGCTAAGCCTTTGTTGGTAGGAGAAGCGCTAATAGTTACTGATTTAAAACCATCAACTGTTTTTAAAAAAGTTCTAATTTGGTCTATAATGTCCTTATCCTTTAATTGCTTTGGCCCGTCCGAGAATATAAATAAATCAGATTCAGAGGCTAAGTCATTTTTCTTTAAAGCAGCAATGGTATTTTTTAAAGCATCTAGCCTCTTATAAGTAAATAGAAGTATTGGAGCTGGCTTTATCATTCTTTTAAAGTTAAGGTTACTAATTATGTTTTTAACGATTGTATTTTTCGAACCCTAAGCGAGTTAAAATACTTTTTAATAATTGCTTTACTTCAGATTTAGTATCCAAAGGATTTATAGGTTCTAACAAAACCTCTGGCCATAACATGTTCATGGTATCTTTGTATAGTGTATAGTTTGGTTTTGATCGGTACTTGGTGTCAATATGGAGCATTAGATCTAATAATTCCCTATTATTAAAGGGTGTAAAAGTATCGTGCACTAGATCCCATTCTAATTGACTCTGTGACTGCCAACTACCTGTACTTACTTCCCAATGAAATAGGTCTAATATGTTATAACCTTTATTGGTGTTGGAATCTTTAACTTCATCATACCATTTTGAAATTTGTTCATCAATAAATGGAATTTCTTTCCACTTAGGATTTATATTCATGATGTCTTGACTTGACTTGAGTTCTGGATGTACCCCATTTTTGTAAAAAAAACATCTACCGGTTTCTGAGCAACTCCCTTTTACGGACATGGTTCCTTCGGGTAAGTTTTGTGATATCCCGTAGGCAATATGGCCCCAATCATTCAAGTGTGCCATATCTGAACTTGCCAAATATATTTCCTTAAATTCCTCTGATATCGGAATTCGGCAATCCATGAGGCTATGCGGAACATTTATTTTCTGAGTCAATGATACAGGTATTCTAATATCATTAGAGTTATGGTCTAAATTTCGATATTGTAAAGTGTAAAAAAGCATGCGCTCTGCAGCATCCTTACTTGCGCTTAATAATATTCTACTGTCAAAGCCCCCAGTAATTCCTAGGCCTAATTTATATTTTTTACTCCCTGCATCTAAGGTTAACTTTAAGAGCTTGGCAAATTTCTTTTTTGCTTCTTCATAATTAATAGTCTCTAGTTTTTTTATTGGCCAGTAACGTGTTTGTTGTAGTGTCTCACTTTTTAAATAATGATTTGCTACTAAATGATAAACTCCGGGGTACAATGATGTGCCACTCGGAAACCAATTTTCGTTATTAGATTTTACATATTCAGAATCATGATAACTATGGTAACGCTCTCCTCGTTTAATCAAATTCTCGGTAACTAATTTTAACAGTAATGGCTGTGAACCCGCATAAAATTTATGATCTTGCTGGGTATAGAAAAATGATTTTAAACCGCAGGCATCATTGAAAAAGGTGAATTCATTATTTTCCTCTACTATTAAAACAAATCTTCCTACTAAGCCATAGATAGATTTAGCAATACCAATTTCATCACTTTGCTGAATAATATCTTCTAATATTTCTGATGTTGATAAATCTGGTTGTCGAGGGTTTAGTACGTGCCCTAATAAAATACCTTTTTTGCCATTGCTTGTTGCAAATGCTTGTGAACAGTCCGGATGCACGTACAAGCAGTGTTTTCCAATTTCTTGAAAATTCCATTCCTCTAAGTCTGGACATAATTTAGGTGACAATAAAAATTGTCTTCTGAATTTTAGTTTTTTTAAACTCATACGCGGTATTGCACTTTTGGTAGTCGTGCAACCATTTTTGGTTAATACTTGGTTTTAAATGTAAAACTTATCTTTCTATGTGAGGGGAAGTGGTTAGTTTCAAAAAAGATATGGTTTACGGAGTAATCTATTTTATATGATCGTGGTCTTTTATTTATAGGTTCAATAATTATATTGGGGTGTAACTAAATTTACTTTTTTAACCAGTAACTAGTCAATCTTTTTCCAGTTCCAATAGTAGCGCTTATTGGGAGCAAGTACCAAGGGCAGTGTCTAGCTACATAGGTTAAATAATATTTAAGATTGGCGGCACCCTTCATGCCAAATAAATGTTCCTTGTAATTTTTCCAAGTTTTTTGTGCAATTAACTGGTTGGCTCCGCTGGCTTCCGGATAGGTGCCTAACTGCGCATCTACACTACAATATACTTCAAAACCTGCTTTGATGGCGCGAAATGTAAAATCATAGTCCGCCATATAATGTGGGAAGGTCTTTTGATCAAATGGTCCTATGGCATCAAATACTTTTACAGGAATAAGTAAGCCTCGTCCCGGAAAATGAGTAACCTTCAAAAGCTGACCTCTTTTTGTTTTGTCTATTTCGCTCCTTAAATCTTTTACCGTGTCTGTAAGCCAGTTAACCCTTTCTCCTGAGAAATTTATCTGGTTGGTTTCGGTGTTTACTCCTGTAGAACCAATCAATGCTCCCGGTTTTACTTTAGTCCCTTCCATTAATTTTTCTAAGTAGTCTGTTTTTGGTAGCGTGTCATTATTTAAGGAAAGAACAAAATCTGCTCTATGCTGTAATGCATATTCAATACCTAAATTTATGCCACCGGTCCACCATAAGGAGCCGTCACCTTTCAGAACAATTACTTCAGGATATTCTTCAGCTAGTTTGCCTGATGTATCATCTGTAGAACCGTCATCAACAACAACTATTTTAAAATCCTTATAGGTCTGTCCTTGCAACTGCTCTACACAGGCTTTTGTAAAGTGCCAACGGTTAAATACTGGTATTACTATGTAAATCATGTTTTTTTCTTAAACTAAAGTTGGTAGTTCTATTTTTCGCTAATTATTAGCCGTTTTTTTACAATTGCGGCTCGGTAGCGTTGATCAAAAATGCCACGAACCCAATTCTTAAATTCGCGATCGGTCATGCCCCTAAAATCTTCTGAAAAACATATTCCTATTGTTACCCAGAGAAAAAAGTAGGACAGATTAAATTTACTAAAATCTTCTACCCATGCGTAGGACCATCTAAACGCTAAATACACACCTATTATTTTCATAATCCGGCTCTTAGATTTATATAATGCCAAATAGGTAGCTTTAAAGAAAATTAGAAAGTAAAGAATAACTCCTATGATACCTGTCCAAGTAAATACATTTAATATAGAAACTTCGTTACTGGGGCGTTCCATCTTATGGGTGCCTAAATCTTTATCTATTCCAGGTCCAAAAGCTTGTGATTCATTTCCTCTTGCTGGTGTTCGTCCTAGCCACACATAATCATATTTTAGAGCAGAAGAAATTACTTCTACATATAGAAATGTGCGCGTATCTGCAGTTAGATCGTCCGGCCCACCTACATCTTGTTCTTGAGTAGCTCTGTAGTCACCTTCGATGTAATCGCTCATTTTAAAAATATTAAAAGAGTTTGTGATTCCTAAATAAAAAAGAAGAAAAGGGAGAGCAATAAAGACTATACGTGCAAGCTTTAAAATTTTAGTATTTATTAGTATTTTAAAATAATATATTAAGGAAAGTATCATAGGTATAACAAACTTAATTACATTGCTTCTTGCTCCTAGATTAGCTGCAAAAACAATTAAGGCCATAGCAACAGATATAATCTTCCATTTTTTTGTCAAAAATGGAAATAATAATAAAGCAAAACTTACAGGGACTAAGTAGTGGCCTACAGCCTCATTAAATAAGACAAAGTAGATAACAAAAAATGCAGGGAGTATAAATTTAAACCACTGTTGCATCATTTTTTGTACCCAAAAGGTATTGGTGACCGTGTAAATACAGATCGGAATTAAAAGAACTAAGCCAAATTGTATCAAGAATTTCCACTCCCAATAATCTTCAGCAACAAAAAAGCCGCGTATTATACAGATAATATTCCAGTATATGTAGAGTTCTACATAACGTATGTTCCTTGAATTTGCAGTGTTGTAAAACTCTTTTTTTACTATTATAAAATAAATTATCACGCCAGTTAATAGTATCCACCATACAACCGTACTGTCTATTGGCATATGAGAATAAACATCTACTGAAAAAAGAGTGATCACTATCATGATCGATAGTATTAAATATTTTTTCAATTTTGACACTTAATATTTTTTTAATTTATATCGATCTAATTTTTTTTGCAGGATTCCCACCCCAAATTTCGTTTGCGGGGATATTTTTTGTGACAATTGAACCCGCAGCAACTATAGAGTTCTTTCCAATAGTGACACCTTTTAATATTATGCATCTGGTTCCAATGAAAACAAAATCTGAAATTGTTACTGCTCCCCAATTTGCTTTTTTTGAATCTTTTGATACCGAGGTAGTTCTTTCTTTAGGGTTCGTAGAATGTGCATCGGTGTCTATTATTAAAGTGTTCCCTCCGATTTTAACGTGATTGCCTATATTTATTTCATGCCTGCATAAAATAGAACTACTACTTATACCCACATTATTTCCCATGGTAAGTTTCCCGTCAATCCAAAAATGACATCTCTGATTACCCCCAGAAACATTATAATTTTGCCCACTATTAAAACGACAATCTTTACCAATCGTTAATTCACCCCTACGTGTGACATTTAATTTTAGTGGTCCTTTTACCTTTAGGCCATCTTTAAAATTGGCACCATTTAATTTAAACTTAATTTTGCCAATAGGTGTGTAAAATGATCCAATTATCGTCCGATGTATTTTTCGTATGCCTTTATATATTATTGAAATGGTCATTATTTGCGAATTTTTCTTTTTGATACTTGTTGATTTTCTCTAAATCCCATTCCCACCATTCAGAACTCAAAAGTTCTTCTATTTTCTCTTCACTAAATCGATATTTTATTAATTTGGCAGGTACACCGCCCACAATGGCATACGGAGGAATATCCTTAGTGACTACAGCTCCAGATGCTACAATTGCTCCTGTTCCTATTTCAACGCCATCCATTACTATTGCTCGTGCACCAATCCATACATCGTGACCTATAGTTATTGGTTTGTATTCTTCAAATCCCAAATCCTCTTTAAGTAATTTTACTTTGAGTGGGTTGTTTTTTCTATAAAATAAGGGTGTAGTAGAGATTAAGTCTGTGGGATGTATACCCAGACCTATTAAACTATGTTTTGCGACAGAACAAAATTTACCTACAGAAGTGTTTTGCAAAAAACAGCTACTTCCAATGTATGTAAATTCAGATATATTACAATTGTTCAATGATGTATTATAAAATATTCTAGCTTTGGATTTAATCTTAGTATCTGGTGATATTTTACAACCCGCTTCTACAATGGCATCTTTATATCGAAATTTATTTTCTAAATCTCTTGATCCATCCTTAGCAAGCTCTTTTAACTTTACAATTAAACCTGGTACTAATAGCAAAATTTTTTTTATTTTCATGGTCATTTTAGAGTTCTAAAATAATTTTAATTTAATAAAACGATGGTGGCCAATCAATTTTGTCGTTACAAAACTGTTCCATTGATATAACGTTTTTTGGATTCATTATAAAATAAAATGGTTTACTTCCATAAAAAGCGGCCCATGATGAATAGGATGACGGTGGTCCTACGATATAATCACACATGCTTAGCCCGTACAAGTCTATAGCAGCAGAGCTTCTCTCAAAAATTAATGTATTATGGGTATTAAAATTTTCTAATTTTATTTTTTCATTACTGCACATCAAAAAACTAACCCTCTGATTTGGGAATAATTGCGCCATTTGCATCATTATATTACTGTATTCCTCATCCGAATAATAAAATTTCCCATTATTCCAGCTAATATAATCACCTCTTCGAATGTGTACGCCCACAAGTACATCAAATGAGGAGTTTTTACTTTGTAAAAACGTATTAACAGTTTCTAGAACGGTGTCGGTTGGTTTAAATATTTGCTTAAACTCATTTGTATATTTTATTGAGTCTTTATAGGTAAAGTGACCCATTTTTCCTTCAATAAAAGTAACTTTTGGTATTATTTTAAATAAGTATGTTAAAGCTTTTATTGAAAATTTGTTAGCGAAAATTTTGTTTAATATTTGTATGTTTTTCTTGTAGCCAAATATTCTTGAAATAGTTTTACTAAAAAACGGGAATTTAATAATAGTTTGTTCTTGTAGATTTGGGTAGTCCTTTAGAGCAATGTCAGGAGCTAAAATTAAAATTTTTTCACCTGTTTTGATCGACTCAGCAAAATGATGAGAATATATCCAAAATTGATTACAGGTTTGACCTGTAGCTTGTATAACTTTCATTTTTTTAAATTCTAAAAATTTAAACTCTAAACTCTCCTATAGTTTATACGTAAATATTCCTTAAAACGGTTATTTTCTAAAAATTTTATTTTTAATGGATTTTATAAAAGAGGATATTAGGGGCATGATCCATTCTTTTTCTTTTTTCCCAAAACCTATATTCCAAATAAAAAGTATATAGGTTATAAAAGATAA
Source organism: Cellulophaga sp. HaHa_2_95 (assembly GCF_019278565.1). The sequence continues at coordinate 834,938 of NZ_CP058988.1, forward strand.
CACCCCTATCGTAATTAACCTTATAAAACTTTCTTCCATAAAAAGCAATGGAATTAGAGAGCAACCAGCCATCAAAATAAATGTAGTAAAGGATCTAACTACTACATTTTGCATAAAGGGTATATACTGTAGTTCACAGTGTTTGTGTGCGTAGTATAAAATTATACCAGCATTTATTACGGCATGGAGCATGAAAACAATATAGAGGTAATAGGCGGGCAGATCAATAGCAAATAAACCTGCGCAAATTAGGAGAGGAAATATACTGGCAATTGCACTGGAAATTTGAAATCCTCGAATGTTTCCTACTGCTCGAATAGAGGTGTCTACGGAAACGAATAATTGTTGTATTAAGTTCTTTATCAAAAGTAAGCGGCAGAATATTATGGTGTATTCGGGTACTTCTTTTAACCATAAGTTAAAAATATAAGGCATTTCTATTAACACAGGTACATATAGTATAAGTAATAGGAAAAAAGAAACTTTACTCCCCATTTCGGTCATCTTTAACATGGAAGCTCTATTTCCTGCACCCTCACTTTTTGCAATGGCAGGATTTAAGGCTTTCAGCATGGTAGTTGAAAACGCACCTAATTGCCCGCTAACCTGGTTTGAAATACCATGCGCAGCATTAACTCTGGGACCGAAAAACATGTTTAATACCAGGCCTTGACCATAAAAAGAAATGATGCTCGTAGAAGAGCCTAAAAAGGTCCATCCTGCAAAATTACCCATCTCTCTAAATAATGCCTTACTATAATATTTTCTTACATTAATTTTGACTTCTTCATATTTCAAATGGCAATATACACGTCTAATTATTAATAAAATTATAGTCATTACAGCCATAAGAAGACCGTAACTAATTAATTTATCAAAACCAGTAGTTGTAACATATAATGCTATTGCTAATTTTATTAGGGCTTCAACAATTCCCAAAATAGCAACTAGAAACATATTCTCATGCGCATTAATTACGGCATCATAGGGTACGGAAATAATGCCAATGAAAGTACTTAACACCATGCATTGAAAAATAAATTTTGCAGCATAGAGTCTATTTTCTGGTATTTCCAATAGACCATCAAATAAAAAGTATCCTGCGCCTTCCATAAATAAGACTACCAGAACAGCAATTATAAGATGTAATACAATGCTAACATTGAATATACCAACCTGTGCGTCAAAATCTCCTTTACCTTCAGCATAAGACATAAAGCGCTGCGTAGCTAAGGCCATTGCAGAATTTAAAAAAGCTAACATGGCAATAGCGCCCGCAACTAGATTAAATATACCAAAATCTGTAGCCCCTAATGCAGCTAAAATTAATCTTGTGGTATACAAAGAAATGAATACGGTAATAGCCATACGGGCATATAGAAATCCCGTGTTTTTTGCTACTCTTTTTGCTTGATCCAATAGATACTTGTATTATTTATTAGTATTAATAGTAGCGTTCTGCACTATAGTTTCATACACATTTAAAACTTGTGTAATTATAGTTTTTTTCTCATGCCTTTTTGCCGCAATGATCTGTGCTTCATGTGCCATATTCCAGAAATGTTCAGGCTCTTTGTTAAATTTGAGTATTGCATTTACCATTTCATAAACTCCGTTAGAAGGTAGCAATGTGCCCGTTATTTCATTATCTATAAGACTAGCCAAGCCACCCACATTACAGGCAATTACTGGTATACCCAAAATTTGTGCTTCACAAACGCTATTTGGACTATTATCAATATAAGAAGGATGAATAAATAGATCTGCTTGTTGTATGCTATCTACAAAATCATTTGCTTCTCTAACTCCCAAGAATTTGATATTTAGATTTTGGTGTTTCAGTTTTAAGCTTTTTTCAAAATGGAGAACCAAAGGATCTGTGTGCTCTAAGCCTATTATAGACCAAGCGAAATTTAAAGATGTTGTTTCTAGTAATAAATTAGCTGTTTTTAGAATAACATCAAGGCCTTTATATAAGGTTGGTGAAATAGTTGTTACAATTTCTATTTTTCCACTCTGTTTTCTGTTCTTGATTTTTACGATATTATCGTAAAATATTGAACGTAACACTTCATCTACATGAAAATAGGTTATTTCAGGATTGTGTATTTTAGAAACCATTTTATCCCAATGGGTTCTTCCCATGACGAATTTTAAATTTTTAAAATGTTCAACCTCTCTTATTGCCTTATTTTTTATTCGCTTGGTTAAACTGTTAATTCCTTTGCCTAAAATATTTTGCTTTACATAGTTTAAATCAAAAATGAAATTATATTTCGACTCATTTACGGGGTAAAAAGCATTGTAATAAGGATTTAAAAGTCCTTGTAAATGAACTACTACCGGCACTTGCGTATGTTTTTGTATTAGGGCATACATATTCTCGGATCCAAAAACCTGAATTACATCTGGTTTAAAGTCTTCAATTACGGTAAGCATATCTTTGCAGGCCTTTTCATTCTCTATACTTCCTTTCCAATCACCAAGTATTGTTTTAATAGGGTTGCTTCTACGGGAGGCTTTAAAGATGGGGTAAAATGTTAAATTATCACGAGTCTTTTTTTTACCATCTTTTTCGTGGAAAAAAGAAACAGCTAACTCTATTCTCCTTTGTTCTTCTAATAGCGTAATAAAAGACTCTACCCACCCGGCGCCATGATAACTATTTATCGCTGAATCATATTTTGCAGATGAATTTGTAAAGATTAGAACTTTCATTTTTTTCATTATAAAAGGCATTATTTATTCCAAATGCCTCTTGCTGTGCCGTTGATTAATTTCTTGTATTGTATAGGCCACAAAATAACCGAAATTAATAAGGAGAAACTGGTAGCTAAAATAACTCCGGATAGTCCCAATTTCATGAATTTTGAGAGAAAAATGCTTAATGGAATGTTTATTAAGATTGATATAATACTTATAATCAACTGTAATTTTATTTTACCTATTCCATTAATAAACTGAACATAAATCATTTGGTAGGTCATAAATAGTACATATACAATCATTGAGATGGAGAGTGTATATGATATTTTTACAGTGTCACCCACCCAGAGTTTAAAAAACCAATTGGATATTAAAAGCATGATACCCAATAAAAATGGAATAACTAGCCAAATACGTTGAATGTTCTGTACAGATTTTTTTATCCAATTGTATTCTCTTTTTGCATAGGCGTCTGAAAATGAAGACCAGTACGGCGCAATGATTATACTGTAAGCCATAATTATTAGAGTGTAATATTTATAAGCAATGGTGTAGGGGACTACTTCTGCAGGGCCAAACAATTTAGTGATAATTAAATTATCCGTAGTAAACAGGATGATTACCGCAATTTGTATAATAAAAAAATTAAAACCGACATTCATGATGTCAGATACATACTTTCTTTTCCACAATCCTAAGTCAGGCTTATAAGCTTTGTATCTTCCGGTAAAGGCTATTATATTAAATATAAACAAAATTAATACTGGCAGAAATGAAAAAATAATTCCAAAAAGTAACAAGGAGCTTTCAGATGTTTTTAGAAGCAACCATATAGCTATAATAGAAATTAATTTTGTAAAAAAATCAATCTTGCCTTGAGCAGAATGTTGTTGATCTGCCGTATAAATTGTTGTTATTAATTTGAGTACCAATTGTATTCCAAAAAAGCCAATAATTAATGGCATCAATATTTGCAAGTCGTGGCGCAAAGAACTATTTGTATTAAATAATGCGCTCCAATTCACAAAATTATTAATGATTACAAATATGGTAATTAACCCAATGGCGATTGCACTTATGGTATAATAGGCATTCGAAATATATATTTTTGCAAGTTTGTATTTGCCCTTTGCTTTAGCTTCGGTAAATTTATTTCTAAGCCCATTTCCTAATCCTATGTCAAAAAATGAAAACCAGCTTATAAATGAACTCAAGGTTAGCCAGATGCCATAGCTTTCTTTATCTAAGTAATTTATTGTTAATGGCACTAAAAGAAAGTTTATTAAAACTGAGCCTATTTTATAAAATGATGACCAACCAATATGCTTTACGATATTTTTAGTTCTATCACTTTTAAGGCTAAGATATTTCTTTAAATTATTCATTAAACAATAACCATGTACTTGTTATGTATTTAGGGTTGCCTCTTTTTTCGAAAAAGGTAAATTTAATTTACTACCATATAGTAAAAAGTTTAAAACTGGACTCATCTTTATAAAGCTATAAATGGTCATAGTAATTAAGCAAGCTATTATAGCTAATACTGCAGTAAAGACTAATAGTATAAATGGGTTTACTCCTTCGGGTATGAATGGATTCTCAAAGATGCGAATGATATGGAAATGAGTAACATATATAATTAACGAATTGACACCCCAAAATCTAACGTATTTATCTATTAAAGGGGGCCAATTTATAGTTCTAATTGTAAAATAGAATACTGCTATAGCTGCAATTGCGCAGATGACTTTAATCAGAATATTATAGATGGTAGAATCTGCATAGATATAAAACCCAACTAATGAAATAAACACCAATAGTGCTACACTAAAAACTTCTCTCCTCATTAAGATGTTTGAAAACATATCATATTTAGAAACAAATACACCTGCGAAGTAAAATATGTAAAACATGATTAATGGCCTTATCATAGGGCTCACGTCAAAGTAAAGTAACACTGCTAATATGGATAATACTAACCCTGATATTATCGTGTCAAGCCAAAATTTATTTTTTGAATTTATTTTCGAGGAGATATATAGCCAAAAGGAATATAAAATTGTTATATAAAATAAATGTAGCAAAAACCATAGACCTCCTCCATTAATTAAAACACTCATTGTATCTAAGAAGTGGTAATCTTCTGTAGCTGTAAAAAAAAAGTTTGAAACTAATAATGGCCATACAAAAAATGGTATTAATAATGTCCTGCATTTTTTTAATATAAACCCTCCGTAATTTTTAAATATTTTTGGCTTAATTACTTTGGCAGCTATATAACCACATAGAAACATAAATAATGGCATTCTAAATGTTGAGCCCCAGACATAAACTCCCGAGTACTCACCTTGAATAACATTGTTTGTTACAATATGCCCTAAGACAACTAAAAAAATGTTTATACCTCTTAATCTATCAATATATAGTATGCGTTCTTTTTGCATTTTTTTAAAATAATATTTTAGCCATCAATTTAATTTCAGGCAACATTTGATTAGTATGCAGTCTTTTAGAAAATTTCTTTTCTCATCGACCTTAAACATTAAAAAAAAGAAGTACCAAACTAGTACACTTAGACTAATCATTTCCCCTCCTTCTTCTAATATTGTCAGTAGCGAGCCTATTTTTGGTGTATTTAGAAATAATTGGTGTATTATATCTATACCAACGCCAAAGAATAGAAATAAAACAAGTAGGATAAAAATATCTGTAAATGTTTTCTTCGTATTAATGGTTGTACGTCTATAAAATAGTCTAAACAAGATAATACTTAAACTACCTAGTAATATAATATAGACTAGTTGCCCGTACATGACTGCTTTTAAACCAAAAAGGGTGTGTAACTTTAAGCGATAGGCAAAAAAGTAACTTGCTTTGGAGTGTATTTGAAAAACGTCATCTAATAAAAGCACGATAAACAAACCAATAAACGGTAAGTAGCTGTATCTTTTTTTTGCGAAGACAATATACGTGCTAAATGCAATTACCAAGCTATATTTTACATATTGGAATAACTCTGGATACCCTAAACCTTTAGCATCTAAAAGTAAGGTGCTAGGTTCAGATTGAAATAAAGTGACTACGATCAAATGTCCTACAACAAACATTACATCTATAAGCAACAACACTTTAAGAAATCTTGTGCTTATTGTATGATTAAAGTAATGTTTTAATGCAGAGAAGGACATTTTTTTCTTTGTTTCTTAGTACCAGCTATTATGCTTGTTTAAGATACCAATCATAAACTTTTTGAACACCTTCTTGCAGTTCTATCTTATGTTTCCATCCTAGACCATGCAATTTAGAAGGATCTGTTAATTTTTTCATGGTTCCGTCTGGCTTGTCAGCATTGAAATATAATTTCCCTTTAAACCCTACGGTCTCTTTAACTAATTTGGCTAAATCTTTAATTGAGATATCAACCCCCGTACCTATATTGATATGGGTATTTCTAATCTCTTTAGCTTTAGTATCGTAGCAATCTTTAAAGTCGCGCTCTTCCATCAAGAACACACAAGCATCGGCCATGTCTTCACTCCATAGAAATTCGCGCATCGGCTTACCAGAACCCCAAATTTCTAAATGTACGGTGTCTCCTTTTTTCTGAATGCCATATTTATCTAGAATAGAGTAGATGTCTTCATCCATTGCAGCACCGTCAAAGCCTTCAATAGGAAGTTTATGTAAATCTTTACGAAGGGTAGTCCAATCTTGATTTTCTAAAGCTTTACCCAAATGCATCTTACGAATCAATGCTGGTAGTACATGAGATTTTTCTAAATCGAAATTATCATTAGGACCATATAAGTTGGTAGGCATTACCGAAATAAAGTTTCGGTCATATTGCAGGTTATAGCTTTCACACATTTTTATCCCTGCAATTTTAGCAATTGCATAAGGTTCATTGGTGTACTCTAAGGTATCTGTTAACAGATAGTCCTCTTTCATGGGTTGCGGACAGTTTTTCGGGTAAATACATGTACTCCCTAAAAACATTAATTTTTTAACATCATGCACATAACTTTGATGAATAACATTATTCTGAATCATTAAGTTGGCATAGATGAAATCTGCTCTGTAGGTGTTGTTGGCTACAATACCTCCTACCTTGGCCGCAGCTAAAAACACATATTCTGGTTTTTCTGTAGCAAAAAAATCTGCCACTGCTGTGCTATTGGTTAGGTCTAATTCTTTGTGGGTACGGGTAATAAAATTGGTATACCCTCTAGCTTCTAAGTTTTTTATAATGGCACTGCCCACTAAACCCCTATGACCAGCTATATATATTTTTGCGTTTTTCTCCATGTGTGCTCGTTAAACTGAGATGAAACTTTATTAATTAGCACCAATAGTTAAGCAGTGCTTAAACTATTAGTGCTGTATTTTAATTGTAATTAGATTTATTCGAAATAGTTGAACGTGTCATAGCCACCTTCTTTTAAGAACTGATCTTTCTGCATTAATTTTACATCATGCTTCATCATATCTTTTACTAAGTCTTGTAAATCAAATTCTGGAATCCAACCTAATTTAGTATTTGCTTTAGTAGCATCACCAATTAATAAATCTACTTCTGTTGGTCTAAAGTATTTAGGATCTACGGCTAATACTTCTTTTCCAATTTCTAATTGAAATTCTGGATTGGTACATGCTTTAACATATCCTTTCTCGTCTATACCTTCCCCTTTAAATTCTAATTCTACACCAACTTCTGCAAAAGCCATACGTACAAATTCTCTAACAGGTGTAGTTTTTCCGGTTGCAATTACCCAGTCTTCTGCTTCTTCTGCTTGTAAGATCATCCACATCATACGTACATAATCTTTTGCATGACCCCAATCTCTTTTGGCATCAAGATTACCTAAGTATATTTTGTCTTGTAAACCAAGTGCAATTCTTGAAGCGGCACGTGTGATCTTACGAGTTACAAAAGTTTCTCCTCTAATTGGAGATTCATGGTTAAATAAAATACCGTTACAAGCATACATTCCGTATGCTTCTCTGTAGTTTACTGTAATCCAGTAAGCATACATTTTGGCAACCGCATATGGGCTACGTGGGTAGAAAGGTGTAGTTTCTGATTGTGGTACTTCTTGTACTTTACCATATAGTTCTGAGGTAGAAGCTTGGTAAATACGTGTTTTCTTTTCTAAACCTAATAAACGTACGGCATCTAAAATACGAAGGGTACCTAAACCATCTGCGTTACCTGTATACTCAGGAACTTCAAAGGACACTTGTACGTGACTCATGGCCGCAAGATTGTAAATTTCGTCTGGTTGAATTTCTTGAATTAAACGGATAAGATTCGTACTATCCGTCATATCCCCATAATGTAAAATAAAATTACGGTTTTCTACATGAGGATCTTGATACAAATGATCTATTCTGTCTGTATTGAATAGTGATGCTCTTCTTTTAAGACCGTGTACTTGGTATCCTTTTTTCAATAAAAATTCACTCAAGTAAGCGCCATCTTGTCCGGTTACTCCTGTGATAAATGCTACTTTCATATGTTGACTAAATTAAAGGTTATTAGCTCAAAGTACGTCAATAAAGTATTGATGAGACTTCGATAATTAAATTTTAATGGATTTACATTCGATATAAGTGGGGTGTAATTTGCTAAAAATTTGAGTCTTTTTTAGCGCTCCGCGCCGTAATCCACATATTGGGATTACGGTTGTAATTTGTTTTATAGTATGCTAAGATAATCTAGACTACTGGTTAAACAATGTGGTTCTCCACACGATTTCTAAAAACAAATTAAGATGTAAAATTAAACAGGCTATTTTGATGGTACAAGGTTTCTTTTGAAAGTCTGTTGAGATTTGTGAAGTCGATAATTAAAAGGAGGTGTTTGTGAAAATATTCTATTTGCTTCCTTAACAATCTGAGATATGCATAAGCGTTTTAGTTAGCTGTTTCATGGAACTTGCTGTTATACGACATTTTTTATCGATGAAGTGTATTTTTGGGTTTTGATAGCCCTTCATAGCTAGGATGAGGCTCAGTGAAATTAGACTTTACAGGACTCATTAGAAAGTAAAAGAGCCGTAGTTTTTACATTTGTTTAGTTGCTGGTAAACAGTAGGTTAAACAACATCTTTAATTTTGGCATTGATAATAATATTTAATCCAGGTAAGGCCAAACGCATTCTTTTTTTTCCTATTTCTTGGATGATGGCTTTTTTATCTTTCAGGAGGCCGTTTTTTATGAGAATTTCATCTCCTGGGAGTAATTTATGGAGGGTAATTTCTTCAATGGTATCATCTTCTAACCATTTTTTTATAGTGCTGATTTCTTCGTCGCGAACAATAGCTGGTTGCCCCAACCAAAATAAATAACGGACTACACCCGGTACGCTAAATACATTGGAGCGGTCCTTATCATGCAGCCTCACAAATACATACGATTTAAATAGTGGGCTTTCAATGGTTTTTTTACGATCACTCCATTGCCTAACTTCTTTGATAAGAGGGCAGTACACTTCTATCTGCATTTGTTGCAAGACATCGGCTACTTTTTTTTCTTTTTTAGATTGTACATAGACTACATACCAATTCATAGAAACTTCTCTTAATAAAGGGGGAATATATAGATAAGCCCCATATTCTCAAAATAATACCTTTAAAATCGTGCTGTTTTTGGCAGGATTGGCCCTATCGGTTTTATTGTTGACGCTATCAAATGGACTATTATTTGTGCTCATATGACGTTTGTTTCGTAAGTGGTTGAATATTAGCTGCTTATTTCCTTGCAATGAGAAATGTAGGAAAATTCTTTAATTTTTAATGAAATTTGTACGATTTACGAAAATATATCGTTAACTTTACAGAACCCAAATTAACTACTTATGTTTTCTACATTATTTAAAAAGGAGTTTAAAAGCACTTCTAAAAGAGAATTAACCATCTCTAAAAAACAATCGACTCATAGTTTAGACCAGATCTTGGCTGAATTCGGTATTAATTTTTTCAAAGGTTCTCCTAAGAAACAATTTGCACCCACTAGAACTGTCCAAAAGAAAGCTAAGCCTTTGTCTGATGATTTAAAGCAAATAGCAGCCAATCAGCTAGCATATTCTAAATTGATAGCGGCTAAAATGCAAAAGAAATCAACGACTAAAAAGAACCCGAAAGTGGTTTTTAGCCTAGAGTAATCTTAACAATCTAAACCCTTAAGGCAGTACAACATATTTCTTATAGTAAGACCTATGTAGTGCTAGCAATAGTCACAAGTTTACTCGTGAACATTTAGCCATGCAGTTCTGTTTTTGAGAGTTTTTTTAGACGGATTATCGGCTAGTTTTATGCTGTACTCAGGATTTGAGGCAAGCTTTACCGTTGTTTTTTGTGGTTCCGCATTTCTAAGGAAGTCTATCGTTAGTTCCGTTCCCACGGGAAAGGTTTTTATATAGTCTTCAAAACTAGTGCTGCTTGGTAATGCTTGTCCATTTATTTTAGTTATAAAATCTCCTTTGTCTAGTCCGCCTAAATACGCAGGACTTCCAATAGTGGTGTTTCTTCTTATTTCTCCTTGTAGGTTAGCATTAATAGTAACTGATGCGCCAAAATTGGCAACAGCTGCTTGTTGGCTTAAGGCAACGCCAACGGTTTTGAACAATATGGTATAGTCTGGCATATTACCATTATAGATGTACGCATTGAAAAAAGCATCACCAAATTCTTTCCCCGCATAGGTATTCAAGCTTTCATTAAGATTTTTTACGGTATAAGGAATCTCTTTTTTTCCGTAGGTAGTCCATACCAGTTTCATAAAATCATCTAAATTCAAGCCTTTTTCTCTTAATGATAAATCTAGTGCTAGTCCCAGAATACTTCCATATGAATAATAAGATATAAATGTATTTTCTCGGTTTACAGGATCTACAGAAGTAGCAGCGTCTACAAAAGGAGCTTGGTAGCTCATTTCTATCGGATTAAAAAATTGTCTTGCTGGAGAATTCCATACATAATTAAAGGTGCCTGTTATACCCTCTACATATTCTTGGTCTGTAATTAGTTTTGCTCTACATAATATTAGGTTGGTGTAATAGCTCGTAAACCCCTCTGCAAACCATAACTCGCCACTCATATTAGCTTCTTCAAAATTAAAGGGCTCTAAGCTTTTTGGTCGTATACGTTCTACATTCCAGCTATGAAAAAATTCATGAGAAACGGTTCCCATATTTTTTTCCATTCCGCCCTCAGCTAAGCTACGTGTATTGGTGAGAATGGTAGAGTTTCTGTGTTCCATACCATCTCCAGAAGCATTAGGAATATAACACGCTAGAAAAGTATAGGTGCCATAATCAAAATTTGCAAGCTCCCCGAAAACTGCTTTTTCAGCCAAGACAGTCTTTTTTATTTTCTCAAAATAGGTATCTAGTTCGGCTTCAGTGCCGTTATGATGCAGTACAAAGCGGATGTTTTTCTTTTTTCCATCTGCTTCCGTAACCTCAAATTCGCGCATTCCAAAATTACTCAACTCCGTAGGGCTATCCATAAAATACTGAAGGTTGTCTGCGCTATACGTGGTATTAGAAACCAAAGGTAGCTGTGTAGCGATCTTCCAATTTAGATCTTCTCTAGGCTGAAAATTTACATTGATTTTACGTTCTGAAAATTCAGGGGCATACATAAAGGTAGCTGGGATATTTAAATGTGCATGGGTTTCATCAATCTGAGAATAGGTACCATCTGCACGATCTGCGAATAGGGTATAGCTGATGTTGACGGTGCCATCATGCCCAGAAATATCCCATTGGTATGGGTTTGGACGCTTTATAGTCAGAGATTTTCCTTGGCCATCTGTTGCATTAACAGCATAGATATTTTTAGCAAACTCATGCAAAGCATACCTCCCTGGAGATGTTCTACTCATACGTACACTAAAAATTTCTGAAGTAATTTTAGGGAATGTAGCCGTAATTTCTGCTTCGTGGTGCACCGCATTTTCAAAAGAAATGGTATAACTGTTGGTTTGTGCGTTGCTACTAATTGAAAGAAAAAGGATCGTGAGTAGAAGTAGTGCTTTCATGTAAATACTATTTAGGTGGACTAAGATAGTATTTTCAATTAAGAGAAAAAGTGGGCTCACAGAATTTATTTCCGTAAGAAATGTAGCTATTAGGAATTGTCCCTTTGAGGGGACAGCCGATGGGCAGGGGTGTTTTACGTGCATTGCATCATATTACTTTTTGCTATTATGTTTTAACCTACTTTTTTTTCTTGAGCTTTTTTACAACCTCGCCATAGCTTCAGCTCGCTTATAGCTCACCCTATCCCAGACCCTTCAAAGGGGAATTTGTTTAAATAGCAAAAATGTTCCTACTAGGTATTGTCCCCTTCAAAGGTGGACAGCCGATAGGCAGGGGTGTTCTACGCACAGTATGTCATTATAGTTTTTTAGATTTTTTATGTAAGTATACTATGTTATTTGATAATTATTTTCCTTAGGGATGTTCCATAAGGTGTTTCTAGCAGTACAGCATACACGCCTGCAGGCATGATTGAAATATCAAAAGGGATATCATACGTAGCTTTTCCTTTTTCTTTGACAATAGCTATTTGATTGTTATTAGCAAAACTGAATACTTTAATGCTAATGGCGCCAACTTCACTCATCGTAATTTGAGCGTTAAATACTCCAGAGGTTGGGTTAGGGTACAGGATAAAATCTTCTACAAGTTTTTGTCCGTTTTCAGTATCCACAGCACCCACCGTTGGATCATTATTGAGCACCAATACTTTTTTAGTTTGAATTTCTGTACACGGACCTCTTTGGGTAATAATTCCTACCTCATATTCTCCGGGTGTATCAAAAGTAATTTCTGCTTCATCAGAAGTACTGGTTATTACCGTTGCGTTATCAGGGATTATCCATTCCATAGATTCAGGAAGTGGGTAGCTAATATCTACTAATATCAAGGATTCTCCCACGAATACTTGAGACGATGCCGCTAATTCTGCACTTATTTCTTCATCGCTCACATCAATAGTAATCGTTCCTGTTACGGTACAACCAGTAGCCGTTGAAATATTTAGGGTGTAATTTCCTCGTTCAGATAGAGTGACGATAGCTTCTGTACTCGAGAAGCCGTTATCTGCTGTCCATAGATAAGTAGCATCCAGATTTTCTACGCTAGCATCAAGAGTTAAAACTTGACCATCACAGAGTACCCTATCATCTCCTAGATTTACTTGAATAGGTAATGGATCTTCAACCACGTACGTTCTAGAAATAGGTGCATCGAAACCAGTAATCAATACCGTATATTCTCCTGCACTTAAATTATCAATATTAGCAGTAGTTGCTCCAGTATTCCAACTAAATGTAAAAGCACCATTGCCTTTATTTACGATAAGGCTAATGCTTCCATCCGTACCACCTGCACAAATAGGTGCGACAATAGTTTCTTCGATAATGTCAGGTTGTTTAACAGTGAATACTTCTGTTAAGGAACAACCGTTAGTATCTGTCACGAGTACTTGATAATCACCAGCAGTTAAATTATTTATACTATTTTCAGCGCTTATAAAGGTGTTGTCAGAAACTTTAGTCCATGCTATCGTATAAGCAGGAGCACCACCAGACAATTCAATAGAAATACTTCCATCTGTACCTTGATATTGAGAAGCATCTACAACCGTTTCTGTGCTGATGGTTAACGGATTTAATGGAGCTTCAATAGTAATTTCTAGTTGGTCAGAACATCCATTGGCATCAATAACATCAAAATAATAGTCGCCCGCAGGTAGTGCATCTAGATTTTGTGTGCTTAATGTATTATTCCAATAGAAGGTATATGGAGCAGTACCACCAATTATAGCTACGTCAATACTTCCTGTAGCTTCGCCACTGCATAGCACATCAATTTTAGTATTTAATGTAGCTACCAATTCCTCTGGTTCTGTAATAATAACTGTTGATGAGGTTCTAGATATAGCATTCGCATCTGTGACTATCAAATAGAAACTACCAGCAGGTAAATCGCCCAAAATAGGTGAAGTCTCACTTAGGGTGATATCATTTCCATTAATTATTTGGTGCCATTCATAAGTATAGTTAAGAACACCTCCTTGTACATCGGCAGTAATTTCCCCCGTAGTTTCGGCATTACAGTTTAAGAAAATTGTTAGCTGCACATCAACAATTAGTTCGCCTGGTTCCGTGATATTAAATAATTTATCTTCAGAACAATTATTGGCATCAGTAACTGTAAGCGTGTAAAGCCCTAAATTTAGTCCTGTTATATCTTTAGTATTAGCGGAATAACCGTCAGGTCCTGACCAAGCGTAGGCATAAGGTAGATTCCCACCGGTTGTAGTGGTGTAAATGGCGCCATCGGTTTCTCCAGCTTCAGAGATATTTAATACTTGATCTGTAGCAATATTTATTTCTGTTGCTTGATTAACAAAAATAGCTGCTAGGGTATAGGTACATCCATTAGCATCTTGTACGATAATATTTGGAAAGGTTCCCATAGCAAGATTTCCAAGAGTTGAACTATTTTGAAACCCTAAACCGGTGTCAAAATTATATTGATAGGGTGCGGTGCCCCCAGTAGTTATAATTGTAATTTCTCCATCTGCTCCATTAAAACAAGAAACAGCTTTTGTAGTCACAGTTGCTGATAAAATCTCAGCAGGCTCTGTAATTGTTACTGATTGCGTTACGGAAGGGTCTCCGGTAGCATCCGATAATACAAGATTATAGATACCTATGGATAATCCGTTGATAGTAGCCTGATTAGGAGCCGTAAAACTAGGGTCTCCATCCTTACTCCACTCATAATTAAAAGGAGGGAGACCAGTTACTAAGGCGGTAATACTTCCAGAATCTTCGCCTTTACATAGCACATGAGTAGGGTCGAGGGAGGTGATGGCTAATGGACCTGGTTCGTTAATAAATATAGGGCCTAAATTTTGGGTACATAAATTGGCATCGGTTAGCGTAAGATAATAGTCGCCCGTACTTAAGGTATTAAGATTTTGCGCTGTTGAAGCATAGCCGTTTGGACCAGTCCAATCAAAGGTATAGGGTGCTACACCGCCAGTAATAGCAATGAAGATTGCTCCATCATTCCCTCCATTAGTTGTAGCATCTTGCCTACTATTCGCAACTTCAGTAACTTCTAAAAGATTAGGTTCATCAATGAAAATAGAAGAGGAAGGTTGTGATTCGCACCCATTCTCATTTCTAATAGTAACGATATAGCTTCCGGCACTTAAATTATTGATGGTATTGCTGCTCAAAGGCAGCCAATCTGTAGGTGTATTTCCTAAAGCGTATTCATATGTTGTTCCTCCGGAAACGTCTAGAACAATAGACCCGTCAGTACTACCATTACAGTTTGTATTATTTGGGAGCGCATTATTAATAGTTACTAGTGCAGGGGTAGCAAGTGTAAAACTTACCTCATTATAGTTTGTTGCCACAGAAAAGGCTGCGTCAGAAAGTCTGCCAGAAGCTACGCGAAGTGTGTAGGTTCCTCCAGTATTCAAATTGGAAAGGGACTGTATAGGAGCGGACTCTGTTAAAATTGCGGAAGCGATACCATTACTGATCCATTGGTATTTATAATTGGTGTTAAATCCGGAAATATTTGCACTTACACTACCATTAGCGCTATTAAAACAAGTTATTTCAGTAATAGGATTATTGGTGATAAGTGGGATAGTTTCTTTGTTTACCACAATGTTTTCTGAAGTTTGTGGGCAGCCATCCGCATCCGTTACGGTAATGCTATAGGTACCAACATCAATTGCTAAGAAGTCTACTGTAGTAAGCGAACTCGTAACGTTTTGAACAGGTACAAAAGTATTCGTTGCACTATTCAATTTATTAAGAATATAGGTAAAGCCAGGTGAGCCATTTTCAATTTCTATTCGAATAGAACCGTCAGTACTGGTATCCGTCGTAGGAGGAACAAATGTGGGGTTGGTAGGTATAGAAAGTGCTGGTGTGCTTGGGGCAATTACATAGGATAATTCTGTGCCAGCACATTTTGGATCACTCCCCGCGACAAGGGCTTTCACATAAACGGTTTGTTGGTTTACAGTCGGTGTAATTAATAAAGGATTTGATGCATCTAACCAATTTGTATTATTATTTATGCTGTATTGATAAGCATAGCCACTAGGAGTGTCACCGCTAGGCGTACCACCGCCTGAGGCAGCAAATGCAATTTCTGCTGGATTACCGCAACTTGCAGCAGTAAAAGTACCAGTCGTTATTACTTGGCTTGGACTATCAATAGTGAATTGCGGTGTTATTTCTCCACTTTTTACTGTAGCTGTTCCGTTTTTATATTTCACTTCTTGATAGATGATGTAGTAGGTTCCTTCTTCTAAACCTTGATAGGTGCCACTGTAATTTCCTCCGCCTACAGCTACAAGTGGTATATCTAATGGGTCGGCAAAAGCTTGATTTGGAAAAGGAGGATCGTTGCTTTCTAAATCGGTTGTTTCTGGATCTGTAGGTGGTATTCCTTGATAAATAAAATACCGCATTTCGTAGCCAGTTGCAACATTTCCATCAAATGTAAGGGTTACACTACCATCTTTTTTGTTAAAACAAGTTTCGTCTGTCCACTCTGTATTTTGTAGTTCTGGGGAGCAGGCTACAATTGTATATGTTTTCCAAGGTGAATAAACATCTCCCTTTAAATGATATCTGAAATCAATTAGAGAATTATTATTAGAATTTAAATCAATATCAAAATTTTCAAAATTTATTGGTAAACTTGCTTTGTTTTGAGAGTTTATGAGTATTCCATTGATTCCGTTAAATCTATATTCCCATTGAATTACGTCATCATCTTGTATATTATTAGTTGCATCAAGACTTACGGTATTGCAATTTAATTCAAGATTTTGATTAAAGTTTATGACTTCAAAGTAGAGTGCTCCATTTGTTACTTTCTCATAATATGAATTTAATGTTGGGTCAATGTAAATACCATAACCTCCGCTCAATACCTTAGTATCTCCTCTATTCGTTCCTTCTATATATCTACAAGTTGCTTTAGTAACTTTATATTCGTAAGGCCTTACGCTATAATTGTAAATTCCATTTAAAGAGGTAATCTCATTTTCATTTATATCGCTTATAGTAATAAACCCTTCACCAGCTCCACGTGCGGCCGGACTAATACTCAAGCAACCAGAAATACTCAAACTAGCATTATTATTTGTTGATAAATGGTAGTTTTGGCTAAATGATAAAATGGAAAACAAAAAACAACCTAAAACGAATAAAATCTTTTTCATCTTCTTAATATTTTAAATTAATTTCTTTGATAGGACTAGTCCTTCCTCCATTCAATATAGCTTGTAGTCCATACCAGTACTCCGTATTAATCTCTAAACTAGTATCGTTATAGCCATTGGATGAACCATCAATCACCTTATACAATTTCAAATCGTCTTTAGTGGTTCCACGGTATAAACGATACTCAATGATAGGCATATCCTTCATTTTCCACGAAAGATTGATAAAACGTAATTCACGGTCTACAATTCCAGAGAATTTCATATCCTCTTCTTGTATTTCTTTTCCATTCCAAAGCAAGGTCAAGGCCTCGGTAACGGAACTTTCCAAACCAACATTGTCTTTGGCTATAATGGTGTAAGAATAAGAGCCAGTAGCTGGTAACGAATGATCAGTATATGTGCTGTCTAGGGCTGATTTTATTTCTGTAATTTGTTCCCATAGAGCATCAGTTTTTGCGTTATTTTTCCTGTAAATTATGTGAGAATTCACATCGGTACTGCTACTTGGTGTCCATTGAAGTGCAATCCCATCAGTGCTACTGCTATATCTTTTGAAAAAAGGAGGGGAAGGTGGACTTACATCTGGCTTGTCCACCATTAATATTTCTGAAAATTTTGATTGATTGTATCTGAAATCTTCGGCCTTGATTTTAAAATAGATTTTCTTATTTAAGTTATTTATTGGAATGGTGTCTATAAATATTTCTGATAAATGTGTTTTTGAAGTTATTTCATTGAATTCCACATCTGGATTATTAGCTGTGAATATTCGATATCCTTTTAAATCTTCTTCAGCATTTTTGTTCCAACTAAGGCGTAAAATACCTGTTGTGTCTAAAGCAGCACTTAATCCCATTGGAGGTAGTGGGGGAGTAGAATCTATCGGCTGAATCATAGTAGCAAAAGATTCGCTCCTGACTCCGTTTTTTCCTAAAGCAACCACCGTAAAATAATTTACTCTCTTTAAACCACTAATTGTTGTTGTCCGAGCTGTAGTAGAAATATTCTTTTTTACGACTTCAAAAGGTCCATTGTCAGAGTTAGCGCGGTGCACCTCAAAACCAGTAATTAAATCATTTCCTTTTTGATCAAATTCCCAAAAGAGGGTTGCTGTGGAATCCGTCGGGATTTCTTTTCGGGTAATTCTTGGAGAAAAAGCTAAGTTTTCTTGTGCTTTACCTGAAACCACATCTGAAGGTGGACTCGTTTCTCCGAAGGCTGTTTTTCCTTTTATGCGGTAGTAAAATGTTTTATTGTTTGGAATAGAATCCGTGTAGGATAGCGAGGTGCCATTTGGACCATTAGATTCTTGTACGCTAAAAATAGGTGCAGCATTGAGCTGTTCAAATACAGAATTGTCTTCTGATCGTTCAATGCTGTAATTGGTATACAACTCTTGCAGTAAATTAAAATTCCAGCTTAAATTGGCATGATTATCCTCAAAAAGACCAAAAAAGCCTATAGGTTTTGGAAGCGGCTCAAAATCATCTAGGCTACTATAAACTGTTCCGTTTTCTATAATAGGGGTACCCTCCAAAGTTTGTGCAACCGAAATGGTATAAACATACTGCTCTCCTTTTTTTGCAGTAGTATCTTCAAATGCCCAACCTGCTAATTTTGCGGCTTCATAATTCTGCTCCGCAGCCAATAAACCAAACGTAAAACGTTGCTCTAGTTCTTCATTTACAGCATAAATAGCACCAAGTCCTTCTCCAGGAGATGAGGTTTCAAAACGATCTCCGTAGAGGGCTTGAGCAAGAATAGCAGCATTTTGGTCTTGCGTAGCAAGTGTTTCCCATGCTTCTAAAGGTTGAGGTTTTAATGGAACGGTAACCAGCATGCTTTTCTCAATAGGAACAACAGCTTCGCCATTTCTAGAAATAGTACTTCGCTCAATTAAAAAGCCGAGTGTATTAGCTTCTTTCCATGCTTGTGGTTGGTCTACCGCCCATCTTAGTAACACCCGGTCTTGCTGGTTTCGCGAAATTACTTGCACGCTAGGGTTCTCTTGTGCCTGTAACATAGAGGAAACTAATCCGAATAGTATTAATAGGTACTTCACTTTTTAATTTTTTATATTTTTGACTTCTGGTCTCAATGTGTATGCTTAAGGATGAACCATTACGGCTAATCGTTGGTATATTTAATTTGATATCCTTTTTTGTACAAACCTCCCGGAGTTCTATAAATCAATTGTGCTTTGTATTTTCCTAGAGGCAACGGCGGGAACGATTTTTGGATAATATATTTATAGGACTCATACTTTTCTTTATCGCCTTCTGTATTAGTGTATCGATTAGCAATTTCATTTCTTAGATATAGCATATCTTTTTTGTATTGGTATGGTAAATTGTATACAAACGGAATTCTATTTTGTACCCAAGAAGAGCTAGGATTATTCTTAATATTGGCTAAATATTCATTTCCTATATAAAAGGATCTAATAGGCGGAACACCTAGTAAATCTTCATCTCTGTTTAAGTGAATAGTATCATCTAAAGGATAATTTTCATAAATCAGCGGATAAATCTGACTCTTGTAATAAGCGTCATCTAATTTTGCTTGCGCATAAATTAAGGGCTCGCCTTGAGTATATTGATTTCCAAGTATTTCTAAGCTGCTCAAATATTCATAGGTATCAACCTTTAAAGAAAGGGAATGAACATCAGCATAAATGAAATTTGTAAGATTGTCTACAACTTTCAAATCGTAAATTTTATCTTTAAATGTAGCGTACTCACTAGTTTTAAAGTTATAAAGTAATATAGATTTAGGTGTGCCGTTAGATATAGTTACGTTTGCGGCTTTTTTATTGGAAACAATAACACTACTTGAACTGTTGGTAACTTCTTTAGTTTGACTATCGCTGTCAACGTCAAACCAATTAGTATCTCCGCCTTCATTAGCGCCTTCTAATACTTCTGTCTCTTCTACAATGATTTCAGTCTGGATATCGGCACCTGGAGGAAATGCCATTAAGCTTAGGCTGTAGTTATTGTCGAGACTCATTTGTGGCAAGTCATAAAAAACAGTCGATTTTTCGCGATCATAAGACACATCAGTACGGATTCCTTGACCTGTGTTTTTGGTTACAAATTCCGCACGCATTTCATATCCACTATCAAAAAGATAGTTTTGCGGTGTTATCATTTTCACATATCCTTTATCATACACTTCAGGATAAAAACTTTTTTGATCAATTACAGGATATATATAGGCAATATTTTCAAGAGGAATATGATCTGGAGCCTTGTCGGTAACAAATATAGACTCTAACTTTTCTACCGCCGGTGCTCCATTTTGGATAACCGTTTGATAAGAACTTCCTATTTTTTCATCAAAACTAACCTCTACAGTAACTTTTACTTCTTTCTCTGACGGTAGTGTTTCTTTAGGTTTAAAGGTTACGGCATCATTCGTATCATTCCACTCAAGCGTACCTTCTAATTCTTTCCCTTCGGATATAACAGTGAAATTTTTCAACCGAAGTTTAAAGGTCTTTTTACCTTCATCTAAGTCCACCGAAAAATCTTCATTCGCTGCATAATTAAAAACAGCCTGCGGTGCGGCAAAAACGGAGACGTCATCACTTTTATCTCTAGGCGTAAGATCTGAAATCATCGGAACACCAATGGCATTGTTTATATTTTCAAGCTCACATTCCTCACCCATTTCTACTTTTAAACGCATGCGTCCTTTTACCAATCCACCTAAAATATTGTAGTACATGCCTACATAACCTTCTATGTAAACAGGGTTTGGGAACTGCCCTCTAAGAAGTGCGGCAACACCGGCTTCTGCAATTTGAAACTTTCCTTTTATAAAAAAGAGATTAACCTTTACCCCAAATTCACCATAGAGGTATGCATATACTTGTCCGGTAGAATACCAGCCATCATTTCCAACAGGTCCGGTACGGCCTACGCATTTGGCATTTGGATAGTAAGCATGCATCACATCAAAACCAGCACCAGCTTCTAACGCTGCATAAAAAACTAGAAACTCATAATTTTTTCTGTAGGTGAAATTCAAGCCAAAAGCAAAACCTTTACCAGCAGATAGCTGGTTCTCTTTTCGATTACCATTTAATAAATCGCTTCCTAATATTTCAATAACTCGTGGGTGAGGGTCTAATTGATCGGGTAATTGGGTTCCTGTCATAAAGTAACCACCTACTTCTAATTCTTCGGATCCCATATCAAAAATAAGAGAAAGTCTTCTTTGTGGAGAACCTATGTGTAAGTACCAATCATTGGGTCCGGTATGTATTTTTGCCCACCCTGCTAAATTACCATCTCCTCCTCCTCGAATACCTTTAGTATCCATATACAATTCAAAATCCCCATCAAAAGTTCCGTTGACAAAGTCTTTTTCTATACCAATATAAATTCCTATTTTCCCTGAAGAGGCTACATCCCTTACCGGTATTGCTTCTTTAGCTAAGTTTAGATAATTACCATATTTTGCTAATTGTTCTGCGATTTTCGGATTTTTCTCAGCAAATTCATTAATTTTTGTCTCAATTTCAGTGAGTTCTTCCAGTGTTTCTGAATCTCCTCCAGATGCTCCTGACATTACGGCCCCTTCGCCTACAAATCCTATTCTATTTAGTCCGCCATTTGGGTTAAATTCCATATCCAAATAAGCTTTACCATTAAAAGAATCCGTATTCTGAGTACTTATTTTTACTCCAGCGCGGATGCCTAAACCATAGTCTATGTTAGGGCGGTATACAGCAGAAGATGGAGAAAAACCATCACTATTGCCTCTAGATTTTTTCATCTTATAAGAAACACCCCCAGCAAATGCAGTGATGAGTAGTTTGTTATTCTGAGGGGTAGAATTATCTTCTGTCCAAATGTCTACATTCCAATACCTAAAATCTTTGTTGCCGAATATAGCTTTTCCTTTGGCTGTAAAATCCAGGTCTTTGATAGTGGCGGTTAAATCGCCTCTAAATCCATCACCATACCAGCTATGGTCTTCCATGATTTCTAAACTCCCTTTAAGAGCTACGCCACTTTTTTCGTAATCAATTTCAATTCCGTCTACTTTTACACGACTGAATTTCCATTCAAGTAGGCTAGCCTCATCTTCCAATTTACCTAAAATATTTAAGCTAGTTGTGGCATGTGATCCTTGTGCATCAAGGTTGATGTTTAAATCAAAAGATAAGCCTACTTCATTATCAGGAGTTACTAATTCTAGTTTAGAGATAGAGGCAGGGAAGCCCATAAGATTCATTTCTCCTGTAAAACCAAATGATTTTGCACTAATTATTTTTTTACCTGGCTCGGTTTCTAATTTAAGTTCTTCAAAAACAATTCCTGGAAAATTGAAACCTTTACTATCACTGGCCACATCTTCTTTACTAATTTTTTCATCCCCTTCTTTTTGGTTTACCTTGCCTATGATAGATAACTGACCTGTTAGGTTGGCATGAGGGTATACATGCCCCTCTTTTACATCAATACCAACTTTTGAGTTTTTTTCTAGTAAAATTTCACCCAAGAATACAGGAGCTAGAAAGTCACTTTTTCTATTTACCTCTAATCCCCAAGCATTAGAAGAAACATAGCCTTCATATTCCATAGCTTCTTTTAGTATAGGCACAGAAACATCTCCAGCCATTGATCCGCCAGTAACGGAGTTCATAGCTAATGTTAGGCTAACGTCTTCTATGGTAAATGCCCATTTACCGGCAGAACCTTCACCAATATTTAATACATTTTCACCATAGAACGTTCCGGAAACCCCTTGGCTGTCTAAAATCAAATCTTTAGCGCCAAACTCTACTCGATCACTAGATTTCTTTGTTTTTTCAATTCCTTTAGGGAGCATAACGCTAATCTCTTTAGCGTAGAATCCGCGCCATAATTTTTTTGTTGAGGTCGTGTATAACGAACTATATTCTTTAGGGAACTTAATACCTGAAGCATTTTTGGTATCACTTAAATCTAGAACAGCTCGTTTTATATTAAATCCCCATCCTTTGAGACCAACGACTTCAAATTTTGGTAAGGTAACCTCTAGGAGAATATCATTCCACCCGTTTGCTTCGGCACTAAAGGAAGCACCTACGTAGCATTTATTATTGACAACATCTTCTTTGTCTTTTAAGTATTGATTGTCGGGAGCAGTCCCACAGGTATAGTTACCACCGCTAGTAATGGGTAGCAATACATTTCTTGAAATACGAATATCGCCTTCAAGACCTATTTTCTTTAATCCTGCACAATCAAATTCTATATAAGATTCTTCTCCGAAAGCACCCGTTTTTAGGTTGATGCCTCCTTTGAGCGTTAAAAGCCAATTATCTCCTTGTATGGGAATAGCTTGGTTGCCTAAGAGTACTAGTTTCATATCACCCAAAAGGGCTCCATCATGCGATAGTTTGATGCCTTCTGCCCCAAAATATAATTCACGTTCTGTTTCGCCATTAGGACCTTTTTCTGGAACAGTAAGTTTTGCCCAAGCTTTAAATTCTGCGTATTGAGGCGTAAATTTTACTTGAACAATAGCTAGTTCTACAGCATTACCAGAGGTGGAATCTACTTTTTTACGTAAGCCTACGGGCAATTCTAATAATTCTTTACCCGTAATAATATCTACAAAATTGCCGAGTTCTTTTAATGCATCAAAAGCTTTTTTTGCTTGCGCAACTAAGGTATCTGCCTTTGGGTTGGCTTCAAAATTAGCACTGATATACTCAGGTGTAAACTCAGGAGAGCTGTTTGCTAGCGCTATATTAAAGCCTGCCTGTCCGCCAGGCAGGCTGTTGTTTTCTAAAAGTTTTTGGTCTAACGTGGGGAATGTCCTAAAAGCCACCTCCTCCGAAGGGTTCTCCATTTGAGACATCCCCCTTTGTTTTTCCCCTTGAAAGGGGGAATTGTTTGCGTCAACAATTGTTCCCTTGAGGGGACCGCCGATAGGCTGAAGTGTTTTTGTGCGCAATGCACTTAATTGCTGTAAATATTTTAACTGACTAGCATTTGCTTTTTTAGCTTTTACCGAATCGCCTGGGTTTGTCCTCCCCCTAGCCCCCTCCGAAGGAGGGAGAACATTCGTTCCTTTTATTGCACGACTTACTTCGACTCCATTTGGGCTATACTCAGTGACCACGCTCAGTACAGTCAGCTCAGCACTAGCAAGGGCATTGTTTGCGCTTAGCATAAAACTCGACAATAGTAAAATGATTAATAGGTGTATTTTATTCATAATTGTTGGTTATGATTCGTGTCTTATTAGCTGGTCTACTTTACTTTCTAAAGCCAGTAAAACACTGAATAGTTCTTTTTTTACTGCGATATCTTCAAAACGTATACATTCAACTCCTTTGGTTTTTAAAATGTTTTGCCGCCTATAATCGTAATCGTATTGGCTGTCGTGGCTACTGCCATCTATTTCAATGGCTAATTGTATTTCATGGCAATAAAAATCTACTATAAACTCGTTAATAGGGACTTGCCTATGAAACTCAACACCCAAAGCTTTCCCTTTTATTTTTTGCCAAAGTAAAACCTCAGACAAAGTGCTATTATTACGCAACTGCCTAGCATACTCTTTTAGCTCAGGGTTGTAGGGTATTATTTTGTTGCGTTTTTTGCTCATAATTCAGTGTCCTCTTGAAGGAGGCATAGATGTGTTTTGCGTTGTATTTATTTTTTAGTACTTAAATTAACTCACTAGTTCGGTTTACCATTTTACATCCCCCGCCTTGCAGGCACTCCCTTGTAAGAGGGAATTTATACGTTAACAATTCCCCCTTACAAGGGAGTTAGGGGGATGTTCTACGCCAGTTTATTAATTATACTTAATTCCATTTTTATTCATTTTAGCTTTTCAGCTTTGTTTGCACCTTAATTGTCCTCAAAGTCGTGAGACTTTGCGGAGCGGGGTATTAGAGGCGATATTATGAGGATTAGAAAGCTCTCAAAGTTGAGTTTTTACTTTGCCTACAAATTCATAATAAACATCTATCTGTTTCTCATTATACCCCATACTTTCCAAATATCTAGGATCAACATTAAGGGACTTAAAATCGTCTAAGGAAAGAAGTTTTTTATCTTTCAGCAATTTTAAATCATATTTGAATAATAAATACATTGGGTTATTATTTTTAAAGTTATCCATTAAATACTCAATCTTTTCTTCGAGTGTTTTTACTTTAATTTCTATTGGTAAACTACTGTCTAACTTCCACAATGGAAGTGCAGAAATTTTGTTTCTATAATCATTACATATAGAATCTACCTTGGTGTGAAATAAATTTTCTATTTTATCCATGGTGATGAAGTTATACTTGTTGCTACAGAAGATATATTTTGTTGGTTTTGACCAAAATTTATAATTATTTGCTCTTCACCGCCTTTAAGATAAAAATTTGACGTAGTGCTTGATGCGGGTTGTTTAGCTGCTTTACCGTACCAACCGTATAATCCAGTTGATGGCACTTCTATTTCAATTATTTTAGTCATGCCGTTCCATTCAGGCATTACTGCAGTACCTTCAATTACATCAGATACTAAATTAGGTTTTTCAAAAGTCCAAAAAGAGCCATTTGGCAAAGTATTACCTGTCATTGAAATATCATCCCAAGGCTTATAACCGTCAAATACTCTATAGACCTTAGCCCAAGGTTTTATTTTAATAAATTGAATGCCATTACCTAAATCTTCGATGACTTCTATA
Organism: Cellulophaga sp. HaHa_2_95; assembly: GCF_019278565.1. The sequence goes on from NZ_CP058988.1 coordinate 860,615, forward strand.
GAATTTCTTTCACTTAAAGAAGCGTTTTTCATAAATGTTTTCGCTTGTCCGGGATACATCGTAAATTGCTTACTATTCCCAGTTTTTACAATATTGGAAGTTACATCATCTACAGCATTGCTTACAAAACTACCTTGTGTAACTCCGGGTATGTTAGTATAATCATTAATGATAGCTTTTTGATGATTAATCCCTTTTGATGAATTGAGTTTATTGTAAAGAACTGTTTTATCAGAAGATGAATTAAAAGCAGTTTTAAGTTTCGCTCCATCTAGTCCTTCATCAACCCAAGTTGTTATTTTCGCCTTTGCTCCAGAAGGCAAAACACCTACTAAATCATCTAACCAAGCAAGATTCCCCGCTCCATTAACTTTAAATTTTTTATTTCCTGTAATGCTCCCATTACTATCAATATTGTATATTTCAATTGAATTAATATCAATCTCTACATTGGTGGTTTTGCTAAAATAAGCATTGGCATTGTCACCGACCATTGTGGCTTTATTGATGCTTCCATTTTTTATCGCATCTAAAAATTTTATTCTATTTGTAGTAGTTGCAATATAATCTCCAATAGAATTTATAGTTTTACCGCCTGTTTCTAAAAATATTACTTTGTAACCATCTGCTGTTTCAGCTAAAATTGTTGATTTTATACTTTCTAAACCGTTTATATTTAATTGAATATTAGCGCCTAAGGCTGTAATGTCAGAATTACCTTCATCTATTTGTTTTTCTAATTCTATTAATACATTTTTAATCTTATTAGCAAAACTAGTTTTGTTTGTAATGCTAGTTTCAGAATCAGCAGCAGCATCTGAATCTTTACCGTACTTACCTTCAACTTTTGCGATTCTAATTAATGGCCCCTTGGGTTCAAATACATCTTCAAATTCTTTCCAAGTTTTTGAAAAAGCGACCTTTCCATCTTTCCCTGCATCTTTTAAAAGTTCTCTTAAGCCTCGCTTTAAAATGGATGGGTTTGCTTTTATTCTTTTAATTACGGACTTAACCGTCGTAGAACTAATATCAAATAGGAATTTCATACCAATAGTTGTAACAACACTATTAATACATTTTTGGGAATCAAAGTCTATATTCTCAAGGTTCTCATAATCAATAATTAACCCATCATTTATACATGTAAGAACTAAATCTGATCTTAAATCAAGATCATAAGCTGCTATCAGTGCATCTTTAGCTAAATCACTTTTGTTAATAGATTTAAGAGCTAAATTCCAACGTTCTGAACTATCTTTTATTGATGTTATGCTTTCATCACCAAAATAGTAATTCATTATGGTTTGTAACGTAATGTTAGTAGCCATTGCTTGGGCAACATCTTTAGCTTTTTTAGCAGTATACTTTCGTATTATCTCTTTGGTTAGTTCTATAAATAATGCCTCCCCTAAAACTGTTCCGGCAGGTACTGCCATTGCAGCATACAGTGGAGCACAAACAAAAAGAGCTAAATCTTTTTCAAATTGTTCGCTATCGGAATATAATTCAAGATTGGGATATATGGTATTTAAGATGCACGGATCTTCAGCTATCATTTGTTTCCATGCATCATCTTGTTCAAGCTCTTTAATTATATCCTGAAGTTTGGGGTCATATCTCAAACTTTCACAAGGTTTGGCAACCGAGCCGCCATCGTTAAAATAAATATCAAGAGCTAAAATGACACGTTCAATTTTTTGTTCAATTGTATATATACCATATTGATTTGCAATACCAATTGTGTCATCTCTGTACGTTTTTTTAAAATCTTCAAGATTAAAATTTGTATTAGTTTTGGCTGAATAGAGGGAATATAGATTGTATTTTTTTGTTAAATATGCATTGTCTTGTTGAAGTATTTTTCTTTCAGAATAATTAGTAAAAGGAATAAGAATATTATCAAAATTTGATTCTGAAAAATTTGAGTTACTGTATATTTCTTGTAAAATTGATTGGTAAGTATTTTGAAATTCGGTGGTATATTTTTGAAAAGAATTTAAAGAATATTCTTTTTGATTTGCATCTATATTAAACTCATCAGTAAGAATATCAGTCATTAAGTAATTTTCCATTGCTTGTAATGAAGATATATCACTAGGAAAAATAGGTACAACTAACTCTCCAGTATATTCAGTAAAGGCTACATAAACAGCGGTTGAATCATTATTTACCTTTTTTAAATCTTCATTTAATCTAAATAGAAAATCTGAAGAAAAATCAGCATCATTTCTTTTGTTTAGTACAAATTCTAAATCATCAAGTGTTCCACCTAAAAAATAGACATACCAATTATCAGATTTATTCCCGTTGGCTTTATTGTTTTTTAATAAATAATTGACTTGCTCAACAGCACCTGCCACAATATCCTTATCTAAGACAGATGCTTTAACAGTTTGGCTAACAGTGAAAAATAGAAACAATAAAAAAGTTGACGAAATTTTTTTAATAACATATTTCATATAAATACTTTTATTTTGGTCTATTTTTAAATTTTTTATACATTCTGTTTAAACCATAAAATGCTAGTGCTAAAAATGAACCCCGTCCAATCACATATCCAATGGTAGTCTTATTTATATAATTAAATATAATTGGTAATATCTTTCTTTTTGATACTGAAGAATGAATACTTTCTTCAGTGCCGATATCATCATAAATTATAAAACCGTAAATCATGAAGGCAACAAGTATTAAAGTGCCAATATAATTTGGTTGTTCCTCTTTTTCTTTACTCATAGTCTTATTAATTAATGTTTTCAATTAACATTTTTTTGAAGCTCTCATTCAATTTTGTTTTTAAATAGGTGATAATATCACTTTTTGATTCGTTAGCCTCTAATTTTTCATTTATATCACTGTAAAAATCAATTCCCATATTTTTTGAATTTTTGATTAATGCTACCATTTCAGTACTTTCAGTTTCTTCCGTATTTAAAATTTTAGCAAAAAGGTATGCTCCAAATTTTAATTCAATACGATTTAGGTTTTCTAAAACAGCACTAATCTCATTTTCTGGTTCACTTTCTATAAGATCAAAATCTATTAAGATTACATCAGATAATTCAGGTGTAGTACCTTCGTCAATAGCATTTTTTGCATCTAAATATTCTTGATAAACAGAGTCTTCGGTATCTCTACCCTCTCTATAAAGTTCAAAGAGCGCTTCTTTTAATAAATTGGCGATTTGTTTTTTATAATCCTCAATTTCTTCTTGTGCAGCTTCAAGATTACTTTGCACATTTATAAAATCACTTTGAGCATTTGCTGCAGCTACAGAATCTCCATTTGCAACGGCCTCATCATAACTTGCTTTTGCATCTTTCATAGCATTTGCTAACTCAACAACGCTATTTTTTAAATTATCTGGTAAATCTTCATATGCTATATCTTCGATAAGGGCATCTACAATTTGGTTGATTTTTTCTTTCGTATCCTTGCTGATATCTAAATTTAGTAGTTCCGCAACTGTTTGAGTGAAATCTCCAACTGCCTCGGCAACATTCCCAACGGTCTCAATAGCATCATCTACATCCAAGATGTTTTTAAGGCTTGGATCATATAGCGTAATGACGGTACCTTCCGCTAATTGCTTATCGGTATTGATTAAAACATTGGTAAATTGTACCCCAACGCGAATGCTGTTTAAATAAGGAATAGTAACATACCCCTTACCGGTAAACCTGCCTTTACTGCCGCTTACTTCTAAAACATTTATGGGGAAATCTCCTGCCGTAAATTTATCTCCTTTTACTAAAGCATCTATAGGATCTGTATTGCTTAAACTAAAATCTGGGGTAATGCCACACTCATAAACACTTTCTTCATTATCGGCAATATGGGTAGTAAATTGTTTGGTGATGCTCCATTCACTTTTGGTAACAGCACATTTTTTTTGTAATTGATACTCGTACGTAGTACCCGCTTTAAGATCCCAAAGAGAGGTTGTATTGCTGGTAGTTTTATTAAAAAACCACTCAGACCCTCCTGCTTGGGAGGAGTTGGAAGAGGATTTTTTACGGTAGCGTACTGTATATTCCGGAACATCTGTAGAAAAATCATCCCAAAAAATATTAGCAATCGTGCTCCCTTTTACTTCATGGTTAATGCCTAAGGGTAAATCACAGGCACTGGCATGGCTAAAAGAAAATATCTCGCTATAGCCTTGATTTTTAAATAGGCCAATCTCCTCGGTACCTTGCTTGGCTTTCGCTTGTATGCGCCAAGCATAATTTTTACCTGATAATAAGAGAGGGTCACTAGGGCCAAATACATAGGTAGTGGCAGTGGTGGTGGTTTGAAAAATAGGAGGGGAGCTTAAAAAAGCAGCTTGCGGATCTATTTGTGTATCCCAAATTTCTACAAGGCTTAACTCATATTCCACATTGGTCACATTGATACTACGTGGCGTCCATTGAAAAACAATGTTTTGCGGATTTGTTTCTGCAACATTGGTTTTGTTTCGTGGGGAAATTAAAAAAGGGGGTTCGTTTTGAAAAACAACGGTGGTTGCACAACTTTTAGAGGACAATCTATTGCCTGTGGCAAGATCGTAGACTTCAAAACAAATTTGATAGGTGCCTTCCGGGATTGCATTTCCGTATACATTTGGAGATATGCCGGTAATATTTTCAAACTTAAAATAGGGCGCAAGTTCCACATTGGTTAAAACTAGTGGTACACCACCTTCTAAAAAAAGCGAGGTGCTTCCTGTGACAAAATCGTTGCTTTGAAAAGATAATCCGCTCCCTTGAAAATAGGTTTTCAGTCGGACTTCTCTATTCTGGATATTTAAATCGTTTAAAATAATCTGTACGCGCAGCGGACTATTTAAAGTGCTAGCATCTGCATAATTTGATAGGTATATAGGTGGCGGTGGCATTACCTGCGGAATTACTTGAACAGGAAATGTTCCGCCTTGCCCCCAAAGGGAGGAAGTAAGAATTAGTAACGCTAAAAAGAATGCGTTTTTTAAATACAACTTAACGTGCAATTTCATATTCAATTTTTTATTTTCCATCAACCATCAACCATCAACCATCAACCATCAACCATCAACCATCAACCATTTTAGTTCCCCCTTCGGGGGTTAGGGGGACAGGGTTAGGGGGACGGGACTAGTTCATATATTTCAATTCAAAACCGTCAGGGTTAACAATACCTAATGATTTTTTAAAATAGAAATCTATGATTTCATTCTCTAGATAGGTTTTAAGAACCTCTAAGTCCTCATTAGTATCATAAATTTTATAAGCCTCCAGCGTGTTTTCTTTTTTAAATTCTCTCAGAAACCCTTCAGGCTCAACGACCACATCAATGGTGGTGAATGCCGCGAATTTTTCTTCCATCCATCTGTGTCCTACTAATTTTTCAAGTCGGTTTTTTTGTTCTTCTAGAAGTTCTTGGTATTCTGTTTCTAATTTTTGATCCTCAACAGTATCATCTGTCGTACTCTTATTATGCCGTGAGTGGTGGTCTACTTCTAGTTTCTTAGCAACAAACAGGCGCTCTAGAGCAATATCTATCTTGCGCATGTCTATCTGTATTTTTCTAATTACCGTAAACAATGCTTTTTCATAAGTTTCTTTAAAATCGCCATACCCGTATAGCTCTTTTAGAAATGTGATAGCATTCTCTTTATAGGCTTCCTCTTTTTCTTGTTTTTTAGTAATAGCCAGGAGTAAACTTAGGTCGTCTTTTTTAAATTTTGGAATGTTTTCAAATTGAGCGCTTTCAAAAACAGTAGTTAATTGATTATTAATTTCAGTTGCTGTTCCGCTATAAGAAACATTCCGATATCTAAAACTCCAGAGATCGGTGGCTGTTTTTTCTAGTCTATGATTTATATTTCTTTCTCCTTTTTTTAATTGAAGCTTAAAATTATCAAAGGCATAACTGTAGCCAAATGTTAGTGTAAGATCGCGATTAGAGTTTAGTGTTGTGTTCCTGAAGAGCATCAAAAAATTCAGGCTTAAATTGTGTTTTTGCAACCAGAGATAATTAGATCCTAATCTAAAATTGTAGATATTGGTTTGTTTTTCTCCATTGCTATAAGAAGTATTGTAGGAGCTAGATAGGTTGGTGCGGAGCTGCTTGTCAAAAAACTGCTTTCCAACCGCCAGTGTTGGCCCTAATGTTAAGCTCTTATCTATGCCTGTAATGTTGTACGAAGTGTTGCCAGCTAAGGAGAATGTTAGATTTTGTTGTGGGTATCCTAGGGTATACGCCGCAGTACCATTGTAAAAAGTACTTAAACCCCCTTCAATAGTTTCTCCTTCTTGCTGATTGTTAGAATTTTGATATACCAAATTAAGATTGGTACTGTGTTGTTTTTGTTCCGTTTTCTTTAAAATATAATTAATGCCTAAATTGGCATTTTGTGATATTTGACGATAATTTAGGGTGTCTATATTATCATACGCATTTACTTGATTGATATAATCAAACTGATCACGGATATTGGTATAAGATTGAAAGTTAGAATAGGAACCATTTACCGTAAGTCTTTCAGATGCTGTAAAATTTGCATTTATGGCACTTACCACACGTTGTTGTTCCGATGTTTTTGCCTTGTTTAAGTTGTCTTGTTGTAAGCCAGCGTTAACACTTAAATTTAATCTATTATCAAAAATAGTTTGCGTAGCGTTTACGGTTATATTTTCTAAATCATTATTAAAATAATACGCACCTAGTGTTTTGTAATCTGGGTCAATACGTTCATAACCGAAACCTAGGCTTCCACTTCCTGCAGGATAATTAAAAGAAGCATTTAAAGCGTTATAATAATTAGTACTGATGTTTTCATCTAATAGAAAAGATAGCAACCCGTTGTTGGGTCTTTCATCTAGCAATCTAGAATCTTCTGTAACTCCAGAAATAGCATATTCAATATGAATATTAGCTTTATCTAAAACACGAAAATCAGATTCAAAAGAAAGTACCGCATTGTCTTTCGGAGTTAAACCTAATTCAATTGGTAAGGGGTTTTCTAAAGAGTTTTTGGTGTCAGTAGCTTTAAATAGGATAACACCCAGTTTCATAAACTCAAAATCATAAGCCGTTTTTACACCAAAACCGATCCGTTTGTAAGCGGCAAGGCCTCCTTGAGCAATGGAGTCATATTCCGTTGCTTTTAAAAACCTACCGTACATGGCACTAACTTGAAATTTTCCTTCCGGATTTAATTCAACACCAGCTCCTGTAAATTGATGTCCGCTTAAAGTATAAGGAGAAAAAGTCATAGTTACGTCTCCTAGATGTGCAGTGACCCATTTATATGACGGATGAAAACTAAACCGATTAAAATTGAAGGGACTTGGGAAATTAAATTCTTGGTTTGAATACGTAAAGGATACAGGGATATTATATAGACCAGCAATATTAAAATTGAGATTTCCCGTTAAGTAATAGGTTAAATCTTGTCTATTGGCGGTACCATCATAGTATACCCCGTTTGCGGATATCCCACCATTATATCGCAACCATTTCTCTTTGTCAAGTTGGTCAAAATTAATACTTTGAGAATAGCAATAGGTGCTGAACATAAAGAGTAGAAGTAATAATTTCGTCAATAGAAATACGGTTATTTAGTTAAAATTACGTTAAATATACTAGATTTATATAATATTTTCGATGAATTACATGAAAATATATTCTCATAATAGGATTCTTTCATCATTCAAGAGTATTGTTTGCTCGCGTTTCCGTAGTAAATAGATTAAAAAATATAACACCTTTTCTAAATCGTCTACTATAGTTAATATTACCTTTGTGTTATGGCTAGCTTTCCAGAAAAATTAAGTAAAAAACTAGAAGACCGCAGAGGACTTAACGCGCTTCGGTCTCTGCCGGTACAACAAAATCTGATAGATTTTTCTTCCAATGATTATTTAGGTTTTGCAAAAAACACCGTAATTTTTGAGGGTGCTGTTGCTTTATTGGCAGAAAAGAATCTGAAATTAAATGGTGCTACAGGTTCTCGATTAATTTCGGGAAATTATGATCTGTATATTGAAGTAGAGGATACGATAGCAAACTTCCATGCCACAGCTACTGCCTTAGTATTTAATTCTGGTTATGATGCTAATGTTGGTTTTTTTAGTGCCATCCCGCAACGCGGAGATTATATTTTTTATGATGAGTATATTCATGCGAGTATCCGTGATGGTATTGCACTTAGTACAGCTAAAGGATATAAGTTTAAGCATAATAATGTAAAAGATTTACAGCGTGTTATTAGTCGGGTTTTAGAATTAGAGAAACATCAGGGTGCAGGAGTTGAGGTTTATGTGGTGACGGAGTCTGTTTTTTCTATGGATGGAGATTCACCAGATCTTGTAGCGTTTGCTAATTTTTGTGAAATGCACAAACTCCATTTTGTGGTAGATGAAGCGCATGCCTTAGGTGTTTTCGGAAAAGAAGGCCGAGGTCTAGTTGCTGAATTAAATATTGCCCATCAAGTATTTGCACAAATTGTTACTTTTGGAAAAGGGATGGGTTGCCACGGCGCAGCAATTTTAGGAAGTGTGCAGCTAAAAGAGTATTTAGTTAACTTTTCCCGTAGTTTTATATATACTACAGGGCTGCCTCCACATTCCTTGGCTACAATTTATCTAGCTTATCAAGAGCTTGCTACATCAGCATCAATTTCAAGGCTAAAAAATAATATTAAGTACTTTAAGTCTCAATTAGAAAATTTCGAGCTTAAAGAATATTTTATAGAGAGTAATTCTGCTATTCAATGCTGTGTAATCTCAGGGAATGAAAAGGTGAAAAATTTGGCATCAGTCTTACAAAATAATAATTTTGGAGTAAAAGCAATTTTATCGCCTACAGTTGCTAAAGGGCAAGAGCGACTCCGATTTTGTTTACATAGTTATAATACAAAGGAGGAAATTTTTGATATTTTAACGGTATTGAAAAAATTAATGCATTGATATATGATCGATAAATGGGTGACTATTGCTACGTTTGAATATTCCTCCGATTTGCAAGTTTTTAAGGCGAAATTAGAATCAGAAGGGATTACTGTTTTTGTAAAGGATGAGAATACGATAAATTCTGATCCTATGATTAGTAATGCCATTGGAGGAGCAAAAGTGCAAGTTTTTCAGGAGGATAAAGAGCGCGCTTTAGAGATATATGATAGTATTAGGGCGTACGCTATAGGAGATGATGGTTTTCCTATTACCTGTCCCAATTGTAAAGCTCAAAAATCTGAAACTTATTATGCCCGAAAAAGTATTTTTTACAAACTCTTCCCATTTTTTGAAAAAAGAAAATACAAATGTCTAAATTGTAAGATGATTACAAACCCTTATTTATGAAAAAACAATTATTTGTTACAGGTATCTCAACAGAAGTAGGTAAAACGATAGCATCTGCTATTCTAGTGGAAGCTTTGGAGGCCGATTACTGGAAACCGATACAAGCGGGAGAATTAGAGGATTCTGATAGTCATAAGATTGCAGCGCTTATTTCTAATACCAAGACTACAATTCATAAAAATAGTTATGCTTTAAAAACACCCATGAGTCCGCATGCAGCAGCAGCGATAGATGGGGTGGTTATCGATAGAGAAAAAATAGAAGAACCAGAAACAGAAAACCATTTAGTGATTGAAGGGGCAGGCGGATTATTAGTTCCTATAAATGATGAGGATACTATTTTAGATATTATCATGCCAAATTATAAGGTTGTAGTGGTATCTAGGCATTATTTAGGAAGTATAAATCATACGCTGTTAACCGTAGGATGGTTGCAAGAAAGAAAGTATGATGTGGTTATTTTATTTAGTGGAAACGAACAAAAAACCACCGAAGAAATTATACTGAAGAAAACAAAAGTTCCTTGTATTGGAAGGATAGATGAGGAGGCTGTTTTTGATAAAGCAACCATAAAAAAATATGCAGATCAGTTTAAATCGGCTTTAGAATTACTTTAAACGCTGGTAAATAACGGCCTTGCCAATTGTCTTAATGAGTGTGTACTTTTTTTCTAAGTAGGTATTAGCATACCTGTTTTCATCAATTAATCTTTTATCTAGAAGTTGACTCCCTTCTTTTTTTACAATTATTTGTGGTTTTTTTACTTCAAAGATGTACTTAATCTCCTCTGAAGTAGTTTTTCTGAGGTTTTGAGAATACGGAAATAATTCTGATCGGCAAATATTGCTAGGGTGTGTAGCAGCTTTTGTGGGTGGGTTGGTATTTAAAAGCCAATAGCCAATATGATACTCCGTGAATAAAATATTTTCAAAATTGATGTGATTTTTCTTTATGTAATTAGCTACTTCAATGCCTTCACCATTGTAGAAAGTGCCTTTTTCAATTTTATTTTTTACGATCTGCGCATATTCTATATAGCTTTCTAAAGGAATTAAGAATAGTACTACGACAAAGAATTTTTTATGAGTTTTGTTTACTATAAATGCAGTTTGATGAATTGCGATACCCACCAAAATGAGGAGCATTGGGTATAATTGTATTAAGTAATGACCATTTAAACGGCCACCCTTTATAAAAGATAAATACACGGTAAGGCTCACCAGAGCAATTAATTGAATTGCGGTATTTTTAAAATCTATTAATTTTTTTCGCTTAGCGAAATATAAAAAGAGCAGAATTAACAGTAATAATGGAGCAAAACTAATAAGAGCGTTTCTTTTAGAATTAGCATAAACCATTGGAGCTTCTATAACAGAATTCCACCATAAGCTAAGATGCCCGTTTAAGAAATAGGGAAGTATGGTTAGTCCGATGATAAGGAGTATCCCAGATCCATAAAGTATGGTGTTTCTAATTCCTGATTTTATATCTTTTGTGTTCCAATACGTATAGACGTAAAAAAGTCCAATCAGTGCAATAGGATAGGCCATGTTTAATTTTACCATTGCCGTTAAGCCCATTAATATTCCGGAGGCTAATACCCAATACCATTCTTTGTGTTTTAGGATTAAATACAGGCTAGGGATAAAGAAAACCATGGAAATATGCTCAGACATAACACCTTGCATACTCCCAAATAAACTTTGGAAAAACACACAAAAAATACCACACCAAATAGCTACTTTTTTTGTGCTTGCTTCAAGCGTTATTTTATACGTGTAGAATGATGTTATGGCGACGATTAACGCGCCAAAAAGCCGAATGATAAAAAGACTTTTTCCAAAAACATAGATGATTCCTGCAAAGAATAAAAAGTTTAAAGGCGGTTTTAAATCCCAAAGTTCTAGATAGGGCAGATGGCCATTAACCCATGATTGCCCCATAATAATAAAGGTACTTTCATCACGGTCTATATAGTCTCTAAAAAAAAAGGGAAATCGAATAAAAAAAGAAGCAGCAAACAGCATATAAAAAACACTTATGTTTTTAAGATTGTTATATTCAGGACTTAAACGATTTAAGAGCTTTGTAAGCATGCAATGGTTGTGTTTATTGGCTATTAATTAGCATCTTTGCAAGATATAAAAAAGACAGTCTCTTAAATCTACAACATTGAAAAAACTTTCAGACAGAGATAAAAAGCACATCTGGCATCCATTAACGCAACACAAATTGCACCCAACCATGTTGGCTATAGCAAAAGCTAAAGGATGTATTTTAACAGATGAAGATGGTAAGGAGTATATTGACGGAATTTCATCGTGGTATACAAGTGTTTATGGTCATTGCAATGATTTTATCATAGAACGTGTTTACGCACAAATGCAGCAATTAGATCAGGTAGTATTTAGCGGTTTCACTCACGAGCCCGCTGTAAAATTATCTGAGGAGCTTATTAAAATATTGCCTTCAAATCAAGAGAAACTATTTTTTTCGGACAATGGTTCTACGGCTACGGAGATAGGAATAAAAATGGCCTTGCAGTATCACTTTAATAAGGGAGATAAGCGTAATGTTCTATTAGCGTTTGATAATGCTTTTCATGGAGATACCTTTGGGGCTATGTCGGTTTCTGGTTTGTCTGTGTATAATGGTCCCTTTGAAGAGTTTTTTATTGCCGTAGAACGTGTTGCAACACCCACCAAAGAAAATATTTCAGCTATTTTAGAGAAGCTAGAAAACAGATTGCAGAAGAATGATATTGCAGGGTTTATTTATGAGCCATTAATTCAGGGTGCAGCAGCAATGCAAATGCATGATCCAGAAGGTCTAGAAAAAATACTTGTCCTATTGAAAAAGTACGGGGTAATTACCGTCGCGGATGAGGTGATGACAGGTTTTGGGAAGACTGGAAAGTATTTTGCTTCTGACCACCTTGCTATACAGCCAGATGTTATCTGTATGTCTAAGGCACTAACAGCAGGAATGGTTCCTATGGCGGCTACCAGTTGCACGCAGCAGGTCTATGATGCATTCTTTAGTACAGAAATAGCTAAAGGCTTATTTCATGGGCATACCTATACAGCAAATCCGTTGGCATGTACTGCTGCTCTTGCCGGTATAGAACTGCTAACGTCTAAAGCGATGCAAGATAATATTGAACGGGTAATTGCAGCTCACCAAAAATTTGATGTAGAAATAAAAGACCATCCTAAAGTTGCAAGAACAAGACAAACGGGAACTATTTATGCGCTAGACTTGGCTGTTGAAATGGAACGCTATGGAAATCTCCGTGATAAGTTAATGGCGCACTTTATGAGTCAAGGTATCTTTTTGCGGCCGCTTGGGAGTACTATTTATATTTCTGCACCATATGTAGTTACCAATGAGCAACTGAGAAAAATTTACGATAGTATTAAAGCAGTTTTAGCACTAATTTAGAAAGAATATATTTTGAACTTACCAATATCAATCACAGCAATAGCTTCTATTTCACCATTGGGAATTACCCAAAAAGAAATTTGGGAACAATATTTACAAGATGAAACCTCATTATCTACATTAAATTTTGATGGTACTGATACTTGGGTTGGTGCTTTGGGAACAAAAGCCAAAGAAGAAATTTTGGCGTTAAAAGAATCAGATAGTAAGTATAAGAGTTTGGATGATAGTGTGCTCTTTGCGTTGTTTGCGTCAAGGGCGGCAATGAAAATTTCAGGATGGAAAAAAGAGGCTAATTTTGGTGTGAACATAGGTTCTTCAAGAGGAGCAACGGCTCTTTTTGAAAAATATCATGAAGAATATCTCAAGAATAAAACCTCTTCTACCTTAGCGTCGCCTACAACTACCTTGGGGAATATTTCTTCTTGGATTGCTCATGATCTGCAAACACAGGGTCCAGAAATATCACATTCCATTACTTGCTCTACAGCACTCCATGCCTTATTGAATGGTTTCGCTTGGATTAAAAGTGGTCTGGTAGATAAATTTATGGTGGGTGGTAGTGAGGCGCCATTAACTCCTTTTACCATTGCACAGATTAGAGCACTAAAAATTTATGCAAGAGAGACGTCCTCTGTTGGTTTTAAGTATCCTTGTCAGGCTTTCAACCTAAAGAAAACTCAAAACACCATGGTGTTGGGAGAAGGTGCTTCTGTTGTATGTTTGGAGCAAGGGGTTCCGGATAATGCCTTAGCAGTTATTGAGGGTATTGGCTATGCTACGGAAATATTAAAACATAATATTTCTATTTCTACAGATGCAGTCTGTTTTCAACGTTCTATGAAAATGGCTTTGGGAGATATAAATCCTGATGATGTAGATGTTATTGTAATGCATGCGCCGGGAACAATAAAAGGCGATTCTTCAGAAATAATGGCTATTGAGAAAATATTTTGTAACAAAGTTCCGTTCTTGACTACTAATAAATGGAAGATAGGTCATACGTTTGGAGCTTCGGGCATGTTGAGTTTGGAGTTAGCATTGTTAATGATGCAACATCAAAAGGCTATAAAAGTTCCTTATGTAAGCTATGATTCTGTTCCTGAAACTATATCAAGAGTACTTATAAATGCTGTTGGTTTTGGGGGCAATGCAGTAAGTATCTTACTGAAAAGAGTAACCTAACCAACTAAATTAGACATTATGGATCAATGGTTTGAAGCACTAAATTTATTTGAGAAAGTATATTGGCTAGTTGCAGGAGTGTCATCAGTGATATTTCTAGTGCTGCTAATTCTTACGGTAGTCGGAGGTGATTCTGAAGGTATTGGAGAAGATGTCGATGCAGAAATAGAAGGAGATACAGGAATAGATTTTCAGTTTTTATCTTTTAAAAATTTAATGGGTTTCTTTACCATCTTTGGATGGTCTGGAATTGCAGCACTAAGTGGGGATTTACCTCGTTTTTGGGTGGTAGCGATTTCTATCAGTTGTGGCTTGCTAATGATGTTGGCCATGGCTTCTTTATTCTACTACCTTGCAAAATTACAAAGCAGTGGTACCCTAAATCTTAAAAATGCGATTAACCAAGTAGGTGAAGTATACTTAACGGTGGGTGCAGATCGTTCTTTTATTGGTAAAGTTAGTATTAATGTACAAGGAACCTTACGCGAATTAGAAGCGCTTACAGAAGAGCATTCAGATTTGCATCAAGGTAATGTTGTACGCGTAAAAACCGTAACCGATAATGGAATCTTAATTGTTGAACTTTTAAATAAATAACCAAATATGCTACTATTACCTTTACAATTAGGCGGAGGATCCGCAGCATTGCTAACCATAGGTTTTGCAATTTTATTCTTTTTCATCATTATTATCTCCTTTATTAGAAGGTACAAGCGTTGTCCTTCAGATCGTATTCTTGTAGTCTACGGTAAAGTAGGTAATGGTAATTCTGCACGATGTATTCATGGTGGGGCTGCCTTTATTTGGCCTGTAATTCAAGATTATGAGTTTCTAGACTTAACCCCTATTTCTATAGAGGTTAATTTAGTGAATGCATTAAGTAAGCAGAACATTCGTGTGAATGTACCTTCTAGATTTACGATTGGTATTTCTACTGAGCCAGGAATAATGCAGAATGCAGCAGAACGTCTTTTAGGGCAAGGAATGCAAGAAGTTCAGGATTTAGCAAAAGAAATTATTTTTGGGCAGCTTCGTTTAGTTGTTGCTTCTATGGATATTGAAGAGATTAACTCTGATAGAGATAAGTTTTTGACGAATATTTCACAGAGTGTTGAATCAGAATTAAAAAAAGTAGGACTTAAATTAATCAACGTAAATATTACAGATATTGTTGATGAATCTGGGTATATTGAAGCTTTAGGTAAGGAAGCAGCAGCACATGCTATAAATGCAGCACGTAAATCTGTAGCCGAGAAAAATAGAGATGGTTCTATTGGAGAAGCAAATGCAGTACAAGATGAGCGTACCCAAGTTGCTGCAGCAAATGCGCAAGCGGTAGAAGGAGAAAACATTGCAAAGATTAATGTAGCAAATTCAGATTCTTTGCGTCGTCAAAGAGAAGCGGAAGCAGAACGTACGGCTATTGCTTCAGAGAAAGTACAATCGGCAAAAGCATTAGAAGAATCTTATGCAGCAGAAAAAGATGCGGAATTAGCGAGAGCAGAACGTGTTCGTAGTTCTCAAATGGCCGATATTGTAGTACCAGCGGAAATAGATAAAAAGAAAGTAGAGATAGATGCAGAAGCAGATGCAGAACGTACAAGGCGTATTGCAAAAGGTGAGGCAGATGCCATCTTATTTAAAGCTCAAGCAGAAGCGCAAGGTTTACTAGAAATCTTAACGAAGCAAGCACAAGGTCTTGATCAAATTGTAAAAGCAGCGGGTAACAATCCTAAAGATGCGGTATTATTATTAGTAGCAGATAAACTTCCTGAATTAGTGAAAACGCAAGCTGAAGCAATTAAAAATATTAAAATTGATAAAGTAACCGTGTGGGATTCTGGAGCCAAATCTGCTGATGGAAAAGGGTCTACAGCTAATTTCATTTCAGGAATGTATAAATCAGTTCCACCATTACAAGAGATGTTTAATATGGCAGGAATGCAATTACCTGAATATTTAAAAGGTAAAGATGTTCCTATAGAAGATGTTAACGAAGTAGAGGGTGACAAATCACCATCTAAAAAAGGAGAGTCATAAGCAAAAGCTATTGAATTAACAGTATAATGGAGTCCTATTGAAAATTATTTCAATGGGACTTTTTTTAGTAAACATGAATTTCTTTATTGGGATTTGAATTACAAAAAGGTTATTTTTGGCAATCGATAAAACGAGCTACATGAGCGAGATGAGACACAACTGGACAAAAGAAGAAATACTTGAGATCTATAACAAACCTATGATGGAGTTGTTATATGATGCTGCTACGATACATAGAAAAAACCATGATCCTAATACGGTTCAAGTTTCTACTTTATTATCGATAAAAACAGGAGGTTGTCCAGAAGATTGTGGCTATTGTCCGCAAGCGGCACGTTATCATACCGGGGTTGAAGGGAATGATTTAATGACCGTTCCTCATGTAAAAGCTCAGGCATTGAGAGCAAAGGCCTCAGGAAGCTCAAGAGTTTGTATGGGTGCAGCATGGCGTAATGTAAAAGACGGACCAGAATTTGATCAAGTACTTGAAATGGTGCGTACCATTAACAAGCTAGATATGGAGGTTTGTTGTACTTTAGGTATGATTACTGAAAACCAGGCAAAACGTTTAGCAGAAGCGGGTTTATATGCTTACAATCACAATTTAGATACCTCAGAAGACTATTATAAAGATGTAATTTCTACAAGAGCATTTGAAGATCGTTTAGATACGATTAGCAATGTGCGTAAAACCAACGTTACCGTGTGTAGTGGTGGTATTATAGGTATGGGAGAAAAGTTAGAAGATAGAGCAGGAATGTTAGTTGCTTTAGCGTCACTAAACCCACAGCCAGAATCAGTGCCTATTAATGCATTGGTAGCTGTAGAAGGTACTCCTATGGAAGATATTGAGCCAATCGCAATTTGGGATATGCTTAGAATGGTAGCTACTACAAGAATTGTTATGCCAGAAACGCAAGTTCGTTTGTCCGCAGGGAGAACAGAAATGAGTAGAGAAGGTCAGGCTATGTGTTTCTTTGCAGGAGCAAATTCTATTTTTGCAGGTGATAAATTATTAACGACTCCTAATCCAGACGTAAATGATGATATGGAGATGTTTAAGCTTTTAGGTTTAAATCCTCAAAAACCATTTACAAAAGTATCTCAACCCAAAACAGTTGAAGCGCATGATTCAGAATTTCAAACCTTGGGGGAAAAGCCTAAATGGACAAGACCTGGACATACTATTGAGCGAAACGAAACTGCTAAGGCTAAAGCAAAATTATCTTAAAGTCTAGTAATTCTAGATTTTTGAAGCGATAAAGTAGCTTTTTGTAGAAATTTTATGAAGGTTTCCTTGATAGGATTTTTAAATTTGCAGTTATTTTAAAACTGATTATCATTGAAGTTAATTGATATTCCAAGGGTAAGTCAAATTACAAAAGCGGAGTTTGTTGCAAACTACTTTAAGCCTCAGAAGCCTGTTGTTATAGAACGGTTTATTGAAGACTGGCCTGCGTACAGAAAATGGAATCTAGAATATATAAAAACGGTTGCTGGAGATAAAACAGTTCCCTTATATGATGATCGTCCAGTGAGCCATAAAGATGGTTTCAATGAGCCGCATGCTAAAATGAAAATGGCAGATTATATTGATCTGCTTAAAAAAGAACCAACAAAATTTAGAATCTTCTTATGGAACATTTTTAAAGAAGTTCCTGCGCTACAAAAAGATTATACGTTTCCGGACTTTGGATTAAAGCTATTAAAAGGCTTGCCAATGCTCTTTTTTGGTGGTAAAGATTCTTTTACTTTCATGCACTATGACATTGATTTAGCTAATATTTTTCATTTTCACTTTGAAGGTAGGAAAGAAATCATTCTTTTTGATCAATCTCAAAATAAGCACCTATACAAGGTTCCACATTCTTTAATTACCCATGAGAGTATAGATTTTTCAAATCCAGACTATGAGAAATGGCCGGCATTAAAAAATGCTGTAGGCTATAAAACCTATCTGGAACATGGCGAGGTACTGTATATGCCAGAGGGCTATTGGCATTATATGAAATACATTACACCAGGTTTTTCTATGAGTTTACGCGCTATGGCCCGAAGGCCAAAGAATTTAGTCCAAGCAGCATACAATATTCTAATTATGCGCTATTATGACAATACTATGCGAAAGCTGTATGGTCAAAAATGGATTGATGGTAAAAATGAAAAGGCTATACGTCGAACAAATACGTATATGGATAGTGCAATCAAATAAGAATAGATATATTTGCCCTCTTAAAAATTAGTACACTAACAATTTAAATATAATAAAATGAAAAAAGTATTAGTTGCTTTAACAATGATTTTAGGTGTTTCTTTTGCAAATGCTCAAGCTTACAGTGGTAAAGACGATGCAAAATTTCAAATCGGAGCTAATTTCCAAGATAACGGAACAGGGATAGGGGTTACTTATGACTACGGAATGGGAGAAAATTTTTCTATTGGAGCTACTGCGGGCTATGTTTTAGGTGTGGACGATGTTATCGACGCTGATTTCGGAGATAGATTTGATCTAAAAGCAAGATTTAATGCAAATCTTGGTAGCGTAATGCAATTACCAGATAATATGGATGTTTATCCAGGTTTAAACTTAGGATTAAAGAATTTTGGTGGTCACTTAGGTACACGTTATTTCTTTAGCGATGGTTTTGGTTTATTTGCGGAAGCTTCAGTTCCTTTTGCAAAATATAAAACTGATGATTTGTCTCCTGCAGAAGAATTGAATAATCAATTTGTGTTTAGCTTTGGGGCTACATTTAACTTATAGTAAAATATTTTTCATAAAAAAGGGCGATTGTAAAACAATCGCCCTTTTTTTATTTAATTAATTCTGTTATTTTCTCATAGACCAAATGACTTTCCCAACCTCGATACAAAAGGTAATCTGCCAGTTTTTTTCTTCTTTTTTGAATGTTCTTTTCAGAGATCGCATTTAATCTTTTTTCAGCTAGTAGTGTCAAAGTTTCTAGGTAGTCATCTTCATCTATCTCCTTAAGAGCTGTAGTGATGTTGTATTTAGAGATACCCCGTTGTTTAAGCTCGTTAACGATACGGTTTTTGCCCCATTTTTTTATATTGAATTTTCCTCTAGCAAAGCTTTTAGAAAAGCGTTCTTCATTTAAGAAATTGTCTTGAATGAGTGCATAGATAATTTGGTCTATGGCGCTGGGTATCATGCCCATATCTTTAAGCTTTTGGTTTACTTCTTTGTGGCATCGATCTTGATATGCACAATAACTTTCTAGCTTTTTCTTAGCTTCATCAAGGGTGTAAGAGGGTTGGTAATTATTCAATATTGCGTTCTTTTAAGCGCTAAATATACTAAAACGTACCTAGTGTAAACAAAAAAAGCGACCCTTTGTTAAGGGTCGCTTTTTTAATATATGGTTTTGCCGTCTTTGTTTTTAAAACGGTATTCTAGATACGTATACGCATCTCTAGGTTGTATTTTGATCCACTTTTTGTACTCTAAAAACCATTTAGAGCGAATAGATGGAAAACCTTTGGTGATATAGGCTGCAATGAATGGATGAATGTTTAAAGTAACAGCATTATCCTTTGCTGGGCCATTGAGTAATTTTTCAAGGTCGGCATTAATTTTATCAATTAAAACAATAGGAGCTTCTACTTCTTGACCTTTCTGATTCGGGTCTTCTTCCGTTGTTTTAATATTCATTTCGGGCCTAACCCTTTGTCTTGTAATTTGTATAAGTCCAAATTTACTAGGAGGCAAAATCTTGTGTTTTGCGCGGTCGTCTTTCATTTCATCTCTAAGATGATCAAACAATTTTCTCCTATTTTCTCCTTTGGTCATGTCAATAAAGTCTACCACGATAATTCCACCCATATCTCTAAGGCGTAATTGTCTGGCAATTTCAGAAGCTGCAAGTAAGTTTACTTCAAGGGCAGTTTCTTCTTGATTTTTTGCTTTATTAGATCGGTTACCACTGTTTACATCTACAACATGCAGTGCTTCAGTATGTTCGATAACCAAGTAAGCACCTTTGCTCATTGCTGCGGTGCGTCCAAAAGAGGTTTTAATTTGCCGTTCTATTCCGAATTTCTCGAAAATAGGTACGGTATTGTCACTATACAATTTAACAATAGATTCTTTTTCTGGGGCAATTTCAGCCACATAGTCTTTTACTTGCTCATAAAGTACCTCATCGTCTACATGAATTCCTGTAAAGGAATCATTAAAAACATCTCTTAATATAGATGATGCTCTATTAAGTTCTACCAGAACTTTTGACGGGTGTGGAGCTTTGTATAATTTTTTACACATTACTGACCATTTTGCCAGTAAGTTTTGTAGATCTTTGTCGAGTTCTGCGACTTTTTTGCCTTCGGCAACTGTTCTTATAATAACCCCAAATCCTTTAGGTTTAATACTCTTAACGAGTCTTTTAAGCCTATCTTTTTCTTCACTACTTTCTATTTTTTGAGAAACAGAGATTCGTTCAGAAAAGGGAACCATTACTAAATAGCGCCCAGCTATTGAAAGTTCTGAGCTTATTCTTGGTCCTTTAGTAGATATTGGTTCTTTAACAATTTGCACTAATAAAGATTGGTTGGCTTTTATTACATCTGTAATAACGCCATCTTTATTGATATCTTCTTCAAATGGAAAGTCTTTTAATGAAAAGTCTTTTAATTTTCCCGAGCTAGCTTGTTTTATAAACTTCAACATAGTTGATAGCTGAGGGCCTAAATCATGGTAGTGCAAAAATGCATCCTTCTCATAACCAACATTTACAAAAGCAGCATTTAAACCGGTAACGGGTTTTCTAACTTTGGCAATAAAAATATCACCAACAGAAAAATTGTTACTGTCTTCTACTTTTTGTAATTCAGTTAATTTTCCATCCTTTAATAAGGCAAAATCGACGGTATCGGAACTAGATCTTACGATTAATTCTCTATTCACCTGAATCAATTTTTATCTATTTGTGGGCATGCCAAAGGCATGCTTAACAAATAAATGATTAAACAATATACGTAACAGGTTTATTAAACCTGATGAAATTCTTACGAAGAATTTCTATGTCAATGAACGTATTAAAATGAAAAAGTAGTTGTTACAACTACTTTTTCTTGTGACGATTAGCTCTTCTACGCTTCTTGCGCTTATGTGTAGCTACCTTATGTCTTTTTCTCTTCTTACCACTTGGCATAAAACTATACTTTTTAGATTAATATTTTTTTTACTTTACTTCTACATTACTTTTAACACTCTCTACAAAAACCTTCGCTGGTTTAAAAGAAGGAATGTTATGTGCTGGAATCTTAATAGTTGTATTCTTTGAAATATTTCTACCAGTTTTTTCAGCTCTTGTCTTGATGATAAAACTACCAAAACCTCTTAAATATACATTGTCACCATTTTCCAATGAATATTTAACCTCTTCCATAAAAGATTCTACAGTCGCCTGTACATCTCCTTTTTCAATCCCCAGTTTTTCTGAGATTCTCGTTACAATATCCGCTTTCGTCATTTTTTGAAATAGTTTTATCTATGTTTTTTTCGGGTTGCAAATATATAAATTAAAATTCAATCTCCATCTTAAAGAGTTTAATTTTAAGGATATAAACCATTACTTTTGATACATAGTATTTTTCAAATGACTTTTTCAGCTAAAATTCTCCGTTGGTACGATGCAAATAAAAGGAATCTTCCTTGGAGAAGCACCGTTAACCCTTACAATATATGGCTTTCTGAAATTATGCTTCAGCAAACTCGTGTTGCTCAAGGTACACCTTATTATTTAAAGTTTGTTGAAAATTTTCCAACGGTAAAACATTTAGCAGCGGCTAGCGAAGAGGAAATTTTAAAACTTTGGCAAGGATTAGGCTATTATTCAAGAGCAAGGAACCTTCATGCCACCGCAAAAACCGTCACAAATGAGTTTGATGGGCAATTTCCAGATACTTATAAAGAGCTATTGAAGCTTAAAGGCGTGGGAGATTATACGGCAAGTGCAATTGCTTCTATTAGCTTTAATCTTCCGGAACCCGTAGTAGATGGAAATGTCTATCGGGTTTTGTCGCGGTATTTTGGAGTTTCTTTACCTATTAATAGTACAGAAGGTATAAAGTACTTTAAGATCTTAGCCCGCGAAGTAATGAGTGCTAAGAATATTCGGGATTATAATCAGGGTATAATGGAGTTTGGGGCTATCCAGTGTGTGCCTAGTAGTCCTGATTGCACCATTTGTCCTTTAAGTGCAAGTTGTGTAGCGCTTAAAGACAATAAGGTAAAAGAATTACCTGTTAAAATAAAAAAGACAAAGGTTCGAGATAGGTTTTTTAATTATTTGGTTTTATTAGGAGACAATGGTCATTCTCTATTAAAGCGACGAACAGGAAAAGGAATATGGCAAAATTTATATGAATTTCCTTTAATAGAATCTGAGGTCGCTATAACCAATGTCGATGTTCAAACGGAACTGGAACAGTATGGTATTCTTGATCAAAAGTTTGAATTTTATAAGTTTAATGAGGAAGTGATTGTTCATAAATTATCCCATCAACATTTAAAAACTCATTTTTGGATTGTTACCTTAGAGGGGGATGTTCCTAATGGGGTGCCCTTTCAAGAAATTGATAAATTTCCTGTACCTGTTTTGGTGGCAGATTTCATTAAAACGTTTAAATTTTAGTACTTTTGACCAAATATATTTGTTATGAGTGGTACATTAAATAAGGTAATGCTAATTGGGCATTTGGGTGATGAGGTAAAGATTCACTATTTTGAAGGAGGAAACTGTATTGCACGTTTTCCTTTGGCAACAAATGAATCCTATACCAATAGACAGACAGGAGAAAAAGTGACAAATACAGATTGGCATAATATTGTTATTCGTAATAAAGCAGCTGAGGTATGTGAAAAATACTTGAGCAAAGGAGATAAGATATATGTAGAAGGTAGATTAAAAAATAGGCAGTGGCAAGGAGAAGATGGTCAGCCTAGATACACTACAGAAGTACATGTTCAAGACTTTACCTTTTTGACAACAAAAGCAAATTCTGGAGCGGTACAAAATAATCAACCTACTTCAAACGTTCAGAATACGGCGACAAGCAAACCCGTTGATGCTCCAGCGGCATCTAATCAGGTAGCTAATGCACCAGAACAAGAAGATGATTTACCATTTTAAATTAAAACTTAATTTTTAAACTTTGGATCCAGACCCCTTTAGGCAGTTTTTAGCTTTTGTTGCTTTTGATAGCGCCTTGGCACTTAAATTAGCAGTGCTTTTTATATTATTATTGTGTTCTGCATTAATATCAGGGGCAGAAGTGGCATACTTTGGCTTGTCTGCATCAGAGATCAACGCCATTGACGAAGAAAAAACGGCAAAAGGAGGTGTTGTTGTAAGATTATTAGAGAAGCCTAAAAAGCTTTTGGCTACAATTTTAATTGCAAATAATGCTATAAATATCGCTATCGTTTTACTGTTTAGTGCTATTGGAGATCTAATGTTTGAAGAGGTTACTTATAAATTGTTTGGCTTTTTATCTGTACGTTTTCTTTTAGAAGTGGTAGTCGTAACTTTTCTGATCTTAATGTTCGGTGAGATTCTGCCTAAAGTCTATGCTAATAGAAACCAGAAGAGTTTTGCTTTTACCATGTCTTACCCGTTAAAAGTGCTTGATGTTATTTTTACACCATTGAGCGCGCCCATGAGGTCTATAACCTTATTCTTGCATAAGAAATTAGGAAAACAGAAATCTAGTTTAAGTGTAGATCAATTGTCTCAAGCTTTAGAGCTTACTTCAGAAGGGGATACCACTAAAGAAGAACAGAAGATTTTAGAAGGGATAGTTTCTTTTGGGAATACGGATACCAAGCAGGTAATGCGGCCTCGTATAGATATTTTTGCATTGAATGTAGATATGAAATTTCTGGAGGTTATTGAAGAAATTAAGAAAAGAGGATATTCTAGAGTTCCTGTATTTGCAGAGAATGTAGATAATGTAAAAGGGGTGTTGTATGTAAAAGATTTGCTTCCTTATATAGATAGAAAAACTTTTAATTGGATGACCTTGGTGCGGGAGCCTTATTTTGTTCCTGAAAATAAAAAGTTAGATGATTTGTTATTAGAGTTTCAGGAGAAGAAAAACCATTTAGCAGTGGTAGTAGATGAGTATGGCGGTACTTCGGGAATTGTAACTTTAGAAGATATTATAGAAGAAATAGTAGGAGATATTAGTGATGAGTTTGATGACGAAGATCTTATTTTTTCAAAACTAGATGATAATAAGTATTTATTTGATGGTAAAACGGCCCTGAAAGATTTTTACCGAGTTATTAAGATTGATGACGAAACAAATTTTGAAGAACGTAAAGGTGAATCTGAAACTATAGCAGGTTTTATTCTTGAAATCGCAGGAAGCTTTCCTAAAAGGGGAGAGGTTGTTGAGTTTGATGGGTTTACTTTTGTTATAGAAAGTTTAGATAAGAAAAGACTAAAACAGATAAAAGTTATTTTGCCAAATGAAGAATAGGTTAGTTGTTTTTTTAGTTGTTACAATATTAGCTGTAGCAGGGTGTACGGAAGATAGTATAATGCCAAAACCAAAAGCTATGCTGCGTTTGGATTATCCTATGGCGAATGAGGTGCTGTTAGAAACAGATCGTTTTTCGTTTAATTATAATGATCGAGCTAAGCCTATAATCAAAAATCAAAATGCTATTGTTATAGATTACCCTTCTATGCGTGGTTCTATATTTGTGACGCATAAAAAAGTAGAGGGTAATTTGAATAAGCTGATCGCAGATGCAGAAAAATTGTCTTTAGATCATATGAAAAAGGCAGATAATATTCAGCCTAGAACATTTATTAATGAGGAAAATAAGGTATATGGCACTTATTTTCAAATCATAGGGGATGCCGCTTCGCAATCGCAGTTTTATTTAACAGATAGTGTTCAGCACTTCATAACAGGCTCTGTCTATTTTTATTCTAAGCCTAATTACGATTCTATTTTGCCCGCAGCCAATTATCTTCAGGAAGATATGCGCGCTATTATGGAAACTTTGCGTTGGAAAAACTAACGAAGAAACTCCTTATTTTAAAAGAGCTTCTGCGTTTTCAATACTTGTATTCATTTTATCTCTTAAAGCTTTTACTTTAACCTCTTCCTCGTCTAAAAAGCGTTGCTTTTCTTTGGTTAATTTTTTCCCTTTCATGATCTCATCAGATTCAAAACGATCGCCAAAACCTTTCATCCATTCCATCATAGATTTGTTGGCATCTCTTAAGTCTGCTTGAGCGTTTAAGAGTGTTTCCGTGGAATCTGTTTCTTGAATTTTTTCATCTATTTTGCTAATCAATCTTCCTATAGTGCTCATTTTAGGCATCACTTCATCGTGAACCGCCATGACTTGTTGCATTTGTGTAGGGACTTCTTTTGTGTCAGAATCTTTGCAAGAAAAGGTTAATGATATTGCTATAACTGAGAGGATAAGGCCTAGTTTTTTCATAATTTATTATTGTACTGCAAAGATACTATATCTTTCTTTTTTAAAGTTTGCAAAGCGCGGTTAGAATGTTTTTTTGTTGAACTGTTAAAAAAAACCCTTCAAAACTAAATAATTAGCATTGAAGGGTTTTGGGTGTTATTTTAAGGTTTTATTTACTCAAAATCGGCATCTGTAATTCCTTTATTAACAGTAGCGGAAATTAATTTGCTTTCCATTTTTTGCGGACCTAAAGAAGCAGATTTTGTGCCTGGAAATTTAATTCCTTCTATTTCTTGATAGTCAGATAATTCAGCCTCTTGTGCTTGTGTCTGTCCGTTCATGCTAGTAGTAGAAACTTCTTTCACCTTAAGGCCTGTTTCAACTGCGTAGAAATAAGAAGCAGAAACTACTTCTCCAGGAACATCAATTTTATACGCTTTTACTCCATTAACGTCTTCAACACCTGCAAGTTTTGCCTTTCCGGTAGCCATAAACGTCTGTTCAGGAAAAATACCTAAAGCGTTTTTCATGTCGGCAACCATATTCTCTGGCAAAGGCATTTTGTTGCCACCTTGTTTCATGTATAATTCATCACCTTTAGCTATAACACCTTGCATAGGAGCGTCATTCATATACATCGTCATAGCGTATTTGTCTGCCGTTCTTTTTTCTTCTGTTTTTATCTTAGATCCCATTGCGGAGCCTTCGTAAACCAAGATTAGAGAAGTGATAGCATTTATTTTGTCTTTTCCGCCAATAGCTTCAAAATAATTGTCAATTACGGTTTGTGCAGATACACCTTCTGGTAATGCAGCATTGTAATCGGGCTTTTCGGTCGAATTTATTTTTTTATCGTAATACTTTACAGGAATTGTTTTTCCGTTGAAAGTTACTTTTTCTAAATTCTCAAGAACTTCACTTCCTTTACCGGCAACGACTATTCTGGCGTTAGCAGTCGTGAAATACTTGTTGGCAGCTTTTTGTACATCGGCAACCGTTACAGCATTGATGCGTTCTAGATAGGTCTTATAGTAATCTTTAGGTAATCCTTCTGTCTCAATGTTTAAAGCATACCCAGCAATAGTTTCTGGGCGCTCTAATGCCATTATAAAACGACCGATATACTTAGCCTTTGTGTTTGCTAAATCTTTTTCAGTAACAGGCTGTGTTTTGATTTTATCTATTTCTTTTAAGATTTCAACGATAGAACTATCGGTTACCGCATTTCTAACTTGAGCAGTAGCTCTAAATCTTGCGGGTGCATATTTGTCATTACCTAGGCTAGAGTAGGAGCCATAAGTATATCCTTTATCTTCTCTTAAATTTAAAAACAAACGTCCTTCTCCGCCACCACCAAGAATTTGGTTGGTAATTAAAGCTGGAAAGTAATCTGGATCACTCATTTTTAAGTCTACTAAACTTTCTACAGCTATTTCAGATTGTACAGCATTAGGTACATCTACAAAGTTTATTTGTGTGTATTGAACGTCTGAAGGTTTAGAGAATTGAAATGATGGAGGTGTTGCCTTTGTCCAAGTGGTAAAATTCTTCTTAACTAATTTCTCTACCTCTTTTACGTTCACATCACCAATAATAATTAGGTAAGCATTAGCAGGGACAAAATAGTTGGAGTAAAACTTTTGAACATCAGTAAGATTAATGTTGTTAATGCTTTCTGCGGTACTGAACTCTCCATAAGGATGATTTTTTCCGTAAGCTAAAGCAGTTTGTGCTTTGTTGGCGATAGAGGCTACATCATTCTCTTCCGATTTAATTCCAGTAAGAATTTTTTCTTTTTCCTTATCAAATTCTTCCTGTGTGAAGTTAGGATTTATAGCGGCATCAGCCATCAATTCAATAATTCTAGGAAAATATTTAGATAAAGAAGAAGCAAAAGCGCTTTGTGATCCAAAATTGATACTAGCGCCTAGAAAATCAACCTCTTGGTTGAAATCATCTTTAGAGATCGTTTTGGATCCATTTCCTAATAAGCTAGAAACGAATGCGCTTACACCTGCTTTGTCTCCTTCTGCAACTGGTGGGTTGTCTATTCTTAACTGAATAGAAACTCTTGGTAGCTTATGATTCTCAACCACTAAAACTTTAAGTCCGTTTTTAAGTTCAAAACGTTGTGGCTCTTTTAAATTGATTTCTGGAGCAGGTCCTGCCTTAGGCATGACACTCCTGTCTATTTGTGCATTGGATGCCATGGCAAATAATGCAAAAACTAATGTAATATATATATTTTTCATGTGTGCTTTATTTATCTCAGGGTGCTAATTAATTCGCTGGTTTTTCTTCTGGTAAATATTCTAAAACAACTCTTTGGTTAGGATTTAGGTATTTTTTAGCAACGGCTTTAATCTCTTCGCGAGTAATAGATCTGTAAATGTCAATTTCAGTGTTGATTAGGTTGGTGTCATCATAAAGCATATAGTTACTTACTAATGAATTAGCAATACCTTCAACACTGGCATTAGAATTCACGAAATTATTTTCAAATATATTCTGAAGTTTTTGAAATTCATTTTCGGAAATTAATTCCGTTTGTAGTTTTACAATTTCTTCGTCAATTTCTTTTTGAATTGCTTCTAGGGTGTTTTCACCTACGGGTAGTCCGCCTACGATATAAGTTCCATAATCTTCTTGAGAACCGTTGAACGCAAACACTTGTAGTGCCATTTTCTTTTCATCAACAATTTTCTTGTACAGTCTTGAGCTTTTACCATCACTTAAAATAGTGGAGACCATATCTAATACATAAGCTTCTCTATTGGTTTGTTCAGGAGTACGATATCCTAACATGATTAATGGAATTTGAATGTTTGGATCTCTAAATTCTGCTTTGATTGTTTGTGTAATAGGCTCTTCCTTAAAAGTCTCTCTTTTAATAGCGTCACCTTTTGGAATGCTGCCAAAATAATCTTGAATCATTTTTTTTGTAGCGCTCATCTCAAAATCTCCAGCAACCACTAGTGAAGCGTTGTTAGGAACATAGTACATTTTGTTAAACTTTTTAAAATCCTCTAAAGTAGCACTCGCTAAGTGCTCTAAAGAACCAATAGTTTGCCAGCGGTAAGGATGGTTTTTAAATAAGTTTTTGGACATTACTTCTCTCCAACGGCCATAAGGAGCATTATCATAGCTTCTTCTCTTTTCTTCCTGAACAACTTCTTTCTGTGTGTCTACGCCAATTTTATTAATGATAGGATGTAGCATACGTTCAGATTCTAACCATAATCCTAATTCAAGGTTGTTAGAAGGGAAAACTTCATAATAATAGGTTCTGTCTTGTGTGGTGTTTGCATTATTTTGGCCTCCATTGGATGCCACAATTTCAAACCATTTACCGCGCTCAATATTTTCTGTTCCTTCGAAAAGCAAGTGCTCAAAGAAGTGAGCGAAACCTGTTTTTTCTGGATCTTCATCTTTAGCGCCCACATGATACATTACGGCAGTTGTTACTAATGGTGCACTATTATCTTGGTGTAAGATAACGTGTAGACCATTTTCTAAGTCATACTCTTCAAAAGCCACTTCTTGGGCTTGCATCCCAAGAGCAACTAAGGAAAGTGATGCAGCTAGAACTAATTTTCTTCTCATTTTAATAGTGTTATATAGTATTGTTTGCCGATAAATTTAAGAATTATTGACAATAATTTGACTATTTGTATCTGGGAATTATCATTTGTTACAATAAAATGGACTTTTTTCTACAATTACTTTTTAAATAATTGATTATTAGTAGATTGTGTTATGAGTGCTGCCTTTTTTTTCTTAAATTAAACGAAGTAATTTAAAATGATAAGATTATGAAAAAATTTACGCTACCCATTAGGTTTGGTATTGCTACTAGTGGTTGTTTAATTGCCTATTTTCTCGTGTTGTCCTTATTTAATTTACATGTTAATGGGTTCTACAGTTTATTTAATAGTATAATTACTGGTTTCGGGATTTATGAGGCTATTAAGTTCACTAAAGTTTTAAAAGGGAAAACATTTGATTACCGCCAAGGATTTGCTGCAGGAATTACGACCGGTTTTCTTGCCACCCTAATTTTTACGGTGTTTTTTGCCTTTTATGCCACAGAAATTAATATTGAATTTTTGCCTGAACTTTCTAAAGTATGGTTTAAGGAATATCATACGGGAGAGGGTTTGTTGTTTTTTACCGTGGCGATAATGGGCTTTGCTACATCAGTAGTACTTACCTTAGCATTTATGCAGTTGTTTAAGTCTTCTAATAATTTAAAATGATTTTAAGTTTAATTTCCTTAAAAAACACTTGCTGGTTAAGTATTTAGCAGTATATTTGCACCCGCCTAATGAAATAGGTGATAAAATATTGATTAATAACAAACACAAGCTATGTACGCAATTGTAGAGATAGCAGGGCAGCAATTTAAAGTTGCGAAAGACCAAAAAGTGTATGTTCACCGTTTACAGAACGAAGAAGGTAGCAAAGTTACTTTTGACAACGTTCTTTTATTAGAAGACGGTAGCAACATTACTATTGGCGCCCCAGCTATAGACGGAGCCGCTGTTGAGGCAAAAGTCATTAAGCACCTTAAAGGTGACAAAGTAATCGTTTTTAAGAAAAAAAGACGTAAAGGTTACAAAGTTAAAAACGGTCACAGACAGTATTTAACTGAATTAGTAATTGAAAGCATAGTTTCTTCAGGTGCTAAAAAAGCAGAGAAGAAAGCAGAGCCTAAAAAAGAAGCTGTAAAAGCCGCTCCTAAAAAAGCAGCCGCTAAAGCTACTGACAAAGCTGACGACTTGAAAAAAGTTGAAGGTATTGGGCCAAAAATTGCTGAAACATTGGTTGCTGCAGGAATTTCAACTTTTGCTGAATTAGCAAAAACTGATGCTGCAAAAATCTCTGAAATCATCGCCGACGTTCGTGGAAATCACGTAACTGACACATGGCCAGCGCAAGCTAAATTAGCTGCTGAAGGTAAGTGGGATGAGTTGAAAAAATGGCAAGATGAATTAGATGGTGGGAAACCAGCATAAGTTTAACAAAATAAAACCGTAACAAAATGGCACATAAGAAAGGTGTAGGTAGTTCTAAAAACGGTAGAGAATCAGAATCGAAACGTTTAGGTGTTAAGATTTTTGGTGGTCAGGCTGCTATTGCTGGTAACGTATTAGTTAGACAGCGTGGAACTAGACACAATCCAGGTGAAAATGTATACGCAGGAAAAGATCACACTTTACACGCTCGTGTAGATGGTATCGTAAAATTCCAAAAGAAAGCGGGAGGGAAATCTTTCGTATCTATTGAGCCTTTCGAAGCTTAAGAGATAATTTCTTTATACAAAATAATACCCTTTATTGCTTTCATTAGCGATAAAGGGTTTTTGCGTTGCACCCTAACTTTACTTAATCATAATACCTGCTTAAACTTAAGATTAAGCCAATCTTGTACTTTTCAAAATTAAATACAGGTATTGCGTGTTCTCAAAACTATTCCTTTTCTTTCTTTTCATTTTTTTAAATACAGCGCAACTCATTTCTCAGGAAGCGGAGCAATTTGGTGTAGCTAAGGATAGTATTGATCTTGTTTTTATAAGGTTAAATGAACGCCTTAAAAGTGAATTAAAATCTTCAGATACGCGAACTACAGCTACAGCACACTTGAAGCTAGGCATTTTTTGCCAAGAGAATGAAGTGTATTCTGAAGCTATAAATCAGTTTAACAAAGCAATTTTATTACTAGGAAAAGAAAATCATGAAAGTTTATTTCTCGAATTAGTAAATAGACTGGGAATTGTTCATTTACAACTTAAAAACTATAAGGAAGCGGAAAATTATTTCCGAATAGGACTTGAAAAAGCTTCGTTGCAAAAAAATAAGACGCAATTAGCCTATGCCAAAAGTAATCTTGGAACTTCTTTTGAAAAGCAACAACGATATGATGAGGCTTTGAAATTTCAAAAAGAAAGTATAGAATTATACTTAGCGCTTGAAGATGTCGAAGGGGTATCTATCGTGTATGAAAATATAGGGAGTGTCTACGAAGATTTAGAACAGTATCAAAAAGCACTTGGTTATTTTCAGAAATCTCTGGAATATCATGCATCAACTACAGATGCACGCTTCGCAAATATTTTAAATAATTTGGGTGATGCATACCGGAAATCAAAATCGTGCGAGAAAGGTTTTCAATATACTCAAAAAGCGCTAGAGGTTTCCAAAACACTCGGCAATGCTCATGAAGTGGCTAGTAGTCATAAAGATTTGGCAGAGAATTTTGAATGTTTGGGAAACTATGCAATGTCCGTATATCATCTAAATGAATTTATTCGTATCGACAAAGAAAATAAACGAGTGCAAAATGCTAACCAAGGGCGTGCACTTCAGATTATTTATGATACAAAGGAGAAGGAGTCGCGAATTCAATTGTTACTACAAAATAGCAAGATTGATCGTGCTCAGAAGGCAATACTTATGGTTTCCGTAGTGTGTTTTTTCATTTTCATAATTCTTGGGTATAGGAATGTAAAGAAAAAACGTATACAGACAGAAAAGGAAGCTAGATACAAGCAACAACTGTTACAGGTAGAGTTAAGTAAAAAGCATTTGGAAGAAGAGAATTTACTGCGGGAAGTAGCGGTTAAAAACGCATCATTATCAAGATACAGCTTGTATATCTCTCAGAAAAATAAAATGTTGGCAGACTTTTCGCTGACCCTGAAGAATTCGTTAGAAAGAAATAATATAGATTTAAAAAGGAAGCTTAAAGCCTTGATTAAGGAAATCGATTTTAATTTATCACAGGAGCAGGAATGGGGGGAGTTCATGGTGCTGTTCCAAGAAACGCACCCAGCATATCAAGATCAAATTAATAGCAAGGCCTTGGAGGTTTTGTCTCCGGCAGAATTTAGATTAAGTATTCTTTTAAAGCTTGGGTTGTCATCTAAAGAAATAGCTTCAATTTTAAGATTAACACCCGATAGTGTTAGAGTTTCTAGATACCGTCTAAGAAAAAAATTACCCATTACCTCTAAAGAAGATTTAACTGCTTTTTTGCGTTCCATATAGCCCTTTTTTGCTATTGTTTCTAGTAGGTTATTGCAATGTAAATTAATCTTTATTGTTGCCTTGTTGTTTCCTTTGTTTTAAGCCATTGTTGCCATTTTGTTTTCATTAAAAAAACATTCTATGTGTTTGATATACATAATTTTGGACTGTAAATAACCAATGAAAATGAAAACAAAAAAATCTTTAAAATTTATGCTATTCCTGCTTTTTGTTGCTTGTAGCAGTATAGTGGTCAATGCTCAAAATGGCAATGTGGAAGGTACAATCTCTGATGAAAACGGATTAATTGTGCCCGGGGCTACCGTACTTATTCCGTCCTTAAAAAAGGGAGTGGTGTCCGACTTTGATGGTCACTTTTCTTTTGTTCAAATTCCGGCGGGTACCCATTTGCTCACTATTTCATATTTAGGGTATGGAGATATGGATCAAGTGGTAACTGTTTTAGAAAATAAGACCACATCTGTTCAGTTTTCTATTGCACCCAAAAGTTTGGAGTTAGAAGGAGTAGAAGTGGTAAGTTACGGTTTGAGCAGTCAAGCTAAAGCCTTAAATACTCAAAAAAATAATATGAATATTACCAATGTGGTCTCAACAGATCAGATAGGTAAGTTTCCAGATTCGAACATTGGTGATGCTGTAAAACGTATTCCAGGTATCACCATGCAGGTAGATCAGGGAGAGGCACGCAACATTATTATTCGTGGATTATCTCCGCAATTAAATTCGGTAACCTTAAATGGTAGCCGTGTGCCTTCTGCTGAAGGAGATAATAGAAATGTGCAGATGGATTTAATTCCAGCAGATATGATTCAGACCATTGAGGTAAGTAAGGCGGTTACTCCAGATATGGATGCTGATGCATTGGGAGGTTCTGTAAATTTGATTACTAAAACGTCACCACAAGGATTTAGGCTTTCGGCAACAGCGGGTTCAGGGGTAAATTTTATTACAGATAAGCCCATCTATAATGGTTCCTTTCTTCTAGGAGATAGGAGTGATAATGGTAAATTTGGTTGGATGGTTTCTGCATCTTATAATAATAATGATTTTGGGTCTGATAATGTTGAGGCAGAGTGGACCGATGAATTTGAGTATAATACAGGGGTAGATGATGCTGATGGGGAGCCTATTTTGGAAGAAGTAGCGGTAGATCCTTATACGAATGTTTTTGAACAGCGAGAATATTTGGTGCAACGGGTAAGACGTAGCTTTTCTGCAAATATGGATTACAAAATAGATGGGAATAATACACTCTTTTTAAAGAGCATATATAACTGGAGAGATGATAGAGAGAATCGATTTAGGCTTCAAAGTGAAATTTTAGATGCGGAAGATATAGCGCTAGGAGATTTTACAATAACGGACGGAATTCCAACTATGTTTCCTGCTGAAGTGGCTCGTGAGACGAAAGGGGGTATTGATAATAAAAGAAACAAAAACAGACGTTTAGAAGATCAGCGTATGCAAAACTATAGCCTTGGAGGTAAGCATCTGTGGGGTGATCTAAAAGTGGATTGGATGACCTCTTTTGCTAAGGCTTCTGAGGAACGATTAAATGAGCGTTATTTTGTATTTGCTTCTGAGTATGTCGTTTCAAATGATAATACGGACACACGTTTCCCTATAATGACGGCTACCAATGCTTCTGATGCATCTTTAGAGAATTTTGAATATGATGAAATAACCGAAGAGAATCAGTTTACCAAAGAGGAAGATTTTAATGTGTTTGTAAATTTTGAATTGCCAACAGATTTCTTTGGGCAGGGTGATGGTACACTGAAGTTTGGTGCTAGAGCCCGAATGAAAACAAAGTTACGTGAAAATGATTTTTTTGAGTATCATTTGGAAGACGACTATCCAACACTAGCTTCAACGGTTACTAGAAATATCTCTCATGCTGATTTTTTAGCGGGGAGCAAATATCAGATAGGCTCTTTTGTAGATGAGGAGTGGTTAGGTTCTTTAAATCTTGTGAATGGCGAGGCTATTCCGGATGAGTTTTTGAGAGAAAATTATACGGTAGACGAGAATGTTTTTGCAGGATATGTCATGGCAAATCAAAAACTATCTGAAAATTTAGGAATGCTTTTTGGGGTGCGTTTGGAGCATACAGAAGTAACCGCTATAGGAAACCGAATTGCAGATGAAGAAAATTTAGAAGGTGAGATAACGGCAGAAAGCTCCTATACTAACGTAATGCCTGGAGTGCATTTTAAATATACGGTTTCTGATGCTACCGTGCTGCGTTTGGCATGGACAAATACCTTGGCAAGACCAAATTATGCAGATCTGGTCCCTTCTGTAGATGTAGTTTCTGGAGATGAAGAAATTGTATTAGGGAATCCAAACTTGGAAGCAACAACCGCAATGAATTTTGATTTGATGGCAGAACATTATTTTGAAAGTTTAGGCTTGCTTTCTGGGGGTCTGTTTTACAAAAATATTGATAACTTCATCTATACTTTTGTAGGGGAAACTACAGATGATACGTATGGGGCAGGTACTGCAGGATATGATATTTTTCAGCCGTTAAATGGCGAGGGTGCTAGCATATTTGGCGCCGAATTTGCTTTTCAGCGCCAATTAGATTTCTTACCTGGTTTTGCTAGAAATTTTAGTGTGTATCTTAATTATACCTTTATCACGTCTGCGGCAAATGGTATCATGAATGAGGACGGTGATGAAAGAGACGATGTAGACTTGCCTAATACGACCCCTAATACTTTTAATGCTTCCTTGGCGTATAATGATAAAAGGTTCTCCGCCAGATTATCAGGAAATTTTACAGACGCTTATATTGATGAGCTAGGAGGAAATGATTTTGAGGATCGTTATTATGATACTCAGTTTTTCTTAGATTTTAATACTAGTTATAAGGTGAGTGCTGGCCTTAGCATATATGCCGATATTAACAATATTACGAATCAACCCCTACGCTATTTCCAAGGCGTAAAAGAACGGACGCAGCAGATGGAGTACTACGGACAGCGTTTTACTATTGGATTAAAATATGACTTGTTTAAAAAGTAACCGTTTTAAGTGTATTTCAATTAAAGAAAGTAAGATGAAAAAAATAGTAGTATATAGCGTATGGTCCTTTTTGGTAATGAGCGCATGTAAGTCAGATAAATTACCTGCAGTGGCTCCAGATGTTAAGACCGAAAAAACTTTAAATGATACGGATGACCCTGCTATCTGGATAAACCCCACTGATGCCTCAAAAAGTATTGTTTTTGGTACAGATAAGGAAACGAATGGTGCTGTATATGCATTTGATTTACAAGGTAAAATTATAGCGAGTAAGACCATTAGAGATATAAAACGGCCTAATAATGTAGATCTTGCCTATGGTTTTAAGTTAAACGATTCTTTAAAGACCGATGTTCTTTTGTTTACGGAACGTGAAAAAAATCAAATTAGAATGTTTTCCGTGCCAGCTATGAATCCCTTAGATAATGGCGGATTCAAAGTTTTTGAAGATGAAGGAAACTCAGCGTTTACATATCCCATGGGAATTAGCTTATATTCTTCACCTAAAGATGGCGCTTTGTATGCTATTGTAGGGCGTAAGGCAGGGCCAGAACTAGGATATTTGTATCAGTATAAAATTTCAGCCGATACATTGGGTGTGGTAAAATCTTCTTTAGTTCGGAAATTTGGAAAATTTAGTGGTAAAAAAGAGATTGAGGCTATCGCTGTAGATTCGGAATTAGGTTTTGTTTATTATTCTGATGAACAACACGGTATCCGTAAATATTATGCAGAACCTACCATGGGTGATGACGAGCTTGGCTGTTTTGGAGGAGCTCTTTTTCAAGAAGATATAGAAGGTATTGCTCTTGCGCGTTACAAAGATGGTACGGGCTATATAATAGTATCAGATCAGCAGAAAGGACAGTTCAATATTTTTTCTAGAACTACAAATGAATTTATAAAAGCAGTTAATTTATCAACCTTAGAGACTGATGGTTGTGATGTGGTAACAGTGCCTTTAAATGCAACCTTTAAAAACGGTCTTTTTGTGGCAATGAATGATGAGAAAGATTTCTTTTTCTATGATTTGGCCAAATTGGGATTGGAACGACAATAAATAAAGGGAATATAATAAGGGCTAACTTTTATAGTTAGCCCTTATTAATTTTACCATTTCTGATTTCTAAATTTCTTACCTCTTGCAAAAGTTACCGTTTCTGATAGATAATCCTCAAGATTATATTCTGGAATGGGTAAGATGCTTTCTAGAAGTGTCGTGTCCCACTCATGAGGTTTTGAGGTCATATAGGGGTGTAAATGAACACCTATGGTTTCATAATAAAAAGCTTCCAGTTTAGATGTGAAACCTGTAGAAGCGTTAATGAGGTCTTCTGTAAATGAGAAGTTGGTGTATTCAACAGCTTCTAATATTTTGGCGATACCTTTCATCATATTGGTCTCTTTAGAGTGTACAATATTTAATTGTTCAATATCTGTAGCAATTACTTTAGCGATGACTTGTGCGGCATAATCTGTAGGGATAATATTTAATCCCGTAGTGGCCGTGGTGGTAATACGTACGGCATCATCTGAGCCGTTGTTGTTAAAAAACTTTGCAAAGAGATAGAATACCATATACTTAGAAATAAAGTAATTTGGACTTTCCGTGATGTTGCCTCCAAGGACACTCGGTCTTAGTATTTGTATCGGAATGTTTTTTTCTTTTCCAGCTTCAATTAAGAATTTCTCAGAAGCATGCTTGGAAGCTTCATAGTGATTGCGATAATTTTCGCCCTTTAATATGCTGTAATCGTTTTTAATAAGTCCGCCAATATTCCCTGCGGCAAATGCAGTACTTATATAGACAAATTTAGTAATGTGTTTATAGAACGCATAAAAGATGTCTTTGGTGAATTGTAAGTTTTCTTTGAAAATTTCTTGTTTTGCATTGGGGTCTGTAGATAGGTTTACAAAACCGGCAGAGTGAATAAAATAATCAATATGATTTTTGGAGCCTAAAAAAGAAGCTGGATTTAATAATTCATCGGCATCAATGACGCTAATCTTATTAAAAACCTCTGCTAGGTTATTCTTAATAAACTCTGGAGCATATTCGCTTGTAATCACATTTTTAATGCGATTTTCAGGAGATATTGTGGCTCTTTTTCGAACAGGAAGATAAATACGTTCGATAGTGTCAAAGCGCTGTTCTATGAGAGAAAATAATACTCTAGAACCTAATGTTCCAGTTGCTCCCGTTAAAAGTATGTTCATTTGTTTGGTGGTCTAAGCGTAAAAAATCAAAAATCCTTATTTCATGATAAAATAAGGATTTTGATTTTAATAGTTCAATGTTCTAGTACCTATAGTATTCAGGCTTAAATGGACCTTCAACTTTAACACCTATATATGATGCTTGTTCTGGCTTTAATTCTGTAAGTTCTACACCTAAACGAGCTAAGTGTAAAGCAGCTACTTTTTCATCTAAATGCTTAGGCAGCATGTAAACTTCGTTCTTATATTTATCATTGTGGTTCCAAAGTTCTATTTGAGCTAGCGTTTGGTTAGTAAATGAGTTACTCATTACAAAACTAGGGTGCCCAGTTGCGCAACCTAAGTTTACTAAACGTCCTTCTGCTAATAAAACAATATCAGAACCATCAATAGTATATTTATCTACTTGAGGTTTAATTTCATCTTTTGTATGACCGTAGTTTTTGTTCAACCAAGCCATGTCAATCTCATTATCAAAATGGCCAATATTACAAACGATAACTTTGTCTTTCATTGCTTGAAAATGCTCTCCGCGAATAATATCTTTATTCCCTGTAGTCGTGATGACGATATCTGCATTACCAACAACAGTTTCTAGCTTTTTAACTTCAAAACCATCCATTGCCGCTTGTAAAGCGCAAATAGGGTCAATTTCTGTAACGGTAACAATAGAACCAGCTCCTTTAAACGAAGCAGCAGTACCTTTACCAACATCACCGTAACCGGCAACTACTACTCTTTTACCAGCAAGCATAGTATCTGTTGCTCTTCTAATAGCATCTACAGCACTCTCACGACAACCATATTTGTTATCAAATTTAGATTTAGTAACAGAGTCATTTACATTTATAGCAGGCATTGGAAGCGTACCATTTTTAACCCTTTCGTAAAGTCTATGAACTCCTGTAGTTGTTTCTTCAGATAAACCTTTAATACCTTCCGCAAGCTCAGGGTATCTATCTAAAACCATGTTGGTTAAATCACCACCATCATCTAAAATCATGTTTAGTGGCTTACGATCTTCACCAAAGAATAATGTTTGTTCAATACACCAGTCAAATTCCTCCTCGTTCATACCTTTCCAAGCATAAACAGGAACTCCTGCAGCAGCAATAGCAGCAGCAGCCTGATCTTGTGTTGAGAAAATGTTACAAGAACTCCAAGTTACTTCAGCGCCAAGGGCAACTAAAGTTTCTATAAGAACTGCTGTTTGAATGGTCATGTGTAAACAACCAGCAATACGTGCACCTTTTAAAGGTTGCTCGTCTTTGTATTCTTCTCTTAATGACATTAATCCTGGCATTTCAGCCTCTGCCAAATTAATCTCTTTTCTACCCCAATCTGCTAGAGTAATGTCTTTTACCTTGTTCGGTATATAAGAAACAGTTTTAGTGCTCATATCCTTTTTTATTTTTACTTTCGTTAAATAGCAATTTTATCACTAAGAATTTAGTGATTGCAAAGGTACTAAAGCAATGCCTCTTTACAAAACAATTACGGTAACACCTAGCATAACAGTTTTTATCTGGCAAGTAACAGAGTCTGAGGACCAACTGGCTAAGGGAATTATACTTACAGATAACTGTGCAAACAGATTAGCAGGTATGAAGTCTGAAGCGCATAGAAGAGGTTTTTTAAGTATTAGACACTTATTGGCAGAGGCTGGTTATACGGGTCATAACTTATATTATGATGCGAATGGCAAACCACATTTAAATGATGGGAACCATATTTCTATAACGCATTCCCATGATTTTACAGGAATAATTGTAGCGCTAACAGATGAGGTAGGGATTGATATTGAGTTGCAGCGCGATAAAATAATGAAAATTGCACATAAATTTACACAACCAGAAGAATACAGGACACTTGCAAATGCTGACGCTATCATCCGAAAATTAACCATTGTTTGGGGGGCCAAAGAGGCGATATATAAAATCTACTCAGAAAAAGGCTTAAGTTTTTTGCAGCATATTGATGTTAAAGAATTTGATTTGGAAGACGAAGAATCTATTGCCGAGATTATGTATCAAGGAAAAAACTCTTCGTATTCGGTAGATTTTTTAGAATTTGAAGGCTACACCTGTGTATACTCTGTTAAACTATAACATAAAATGAATATTTCTGTTGAGCTCACGCTTTCCCCTTTACAAGATACTTTTGAACCTATAATTATCGCGTTTATAAAAAAGCTTAGAGATTCTGGTTTAACAGTATTAGAAAACCCGCTCAGTACGCAAGTGTATGGGGAATATGATGTAGTAATGTCTTTTCTCCAAAACGAAATAAAAGAAGCTTTTGAGCTCATGGATAATGGCCTGTTGTTTATGAAAATTGTAAAATCAGACAGGAGCGATTATGAGCCCCATTTTTAATTTTTTCTTTGAACAATACGCGCAGTATGAAACACATCATATTGTTTTAGAAATTGTTGCTGTAATTTTCGGGCTTCTATCGGTCGTATTCTCTAAACAGAATAATATACTAGTCTATCCAGCGGGTATGTTTAGTACGGCAATCTTTGTATACCTATTAGCTATTTGGGGGCTTTTGGGAGATATGATGATAAATGTATACTATTTTATCATGAGTGTGTATGGCTGGTACGTATGGACGCGGAAGGTAGATAATGAACATACTACTCCTATATCCAAAACAACAGTTAAAGAACACAAAATAGCTGCTATTATCTTTTTTTCTACCATTGTTTTTGTATTTGTTGTGTACCAAATTTTTGATAAGTGGACTAGCTGGACTGCTTATGTTGATACTGTAACTACAGCCATCTTTTTTGTTGGAATGTGGTTGATGGCAAAACGGAAAGTGGAAAATTGGTTATATTGGATCATCGGAGATATAATCTCAGTTCCCCTATATTTTTACAAAGGCTTTACATTCACAAGCCTTCAGTACCTTATATTTACATTTATTGCAATTTTTGGATATGCTGCATGGAAGAAAACTTTAAACAAGAACCTTCAGACGTAATAAAAATCGTTTTATTCGGGCCTGAATCTACAGGGAAAACCACTTTGTCCGGACAACTGGCGCGTTATTATAACTCGGTTTGGGTACCAGAATATGCAAGAGAATATTTGCAGGATAAATGGAACGAAGAAAAAAAAACATGTGAGCCCAAAGATTTACTGCCTATTGCGGCGGGTCAAATGAAATTAGAAAACAAGCTTGCTAAAAAAGCTAATAAAGTTTTGATTTGCGATACTGATTTATTGGAAACCAAAGTATATTCGGAGGCGTATTATATTGGCCATTGCGATCCCGTTTTAGATAAGTATGCACTTCAGAACACCTATGATCTTTATTTTTTAACTTATATTGATGTACCGTGGGAAGAAGATGATTTGAGGGACAAACCCTTAGAGCGAGAGAAAATGTTTCAATATTTTAAAGATACGTTAGATAGGTATAACCGCAAATATATCATATTAAAAGGCGATAAAGCAACTAGATTAAGAACAGCAATAGAACACATAAATACACTATTAGACCAATGACAGCATTTTCAAACCAAGACAAACAACAATTAGTTTCTAAAGGAATAGCAGCCGAAAAGGTTTTGAAACAAATAGAAACGTTCAAAGAAGGTATTCCATTCGTAAAATTAGAGAAAGCAGCAGTTGTAGACGGAGGAATACTAAAATTCTCTGCCGAGGAGGAGAAGAAGTTTATCGAATCTTTTGATGCTGAAAAAAATAAAAAATCCTTATTAAAATTCGTTCCTGCATCTGGTGCGGCATCACGTATGTTTAAAGCCTTTTTTAATTTCTTGGAAAAATACAATCCGGAAGAAGAAGAGTTAGATGCTTATATAAGCAGAACAGGAGATAAAGACATAAAGAAGTTTTCTGAGGAGTTGATTCACTTACCTTTTTACGAAATAATACAATTAAGAATAAAAGGCACATATACTACTGAAGGTGAAGAATTATTCCTTTTCGTGAAAGAAATGCTGAGTGAGCAAGGTTTAAATTATGGCTTTTACCCTAAAGGCCTATTACCATTTCATAATTATGGCGATTATGCTGCGACGCCATTTGAAGAGCATTTGAAAGAGGCTGCGCTATATGCAAGTGCGGAAGGGGAGGCTAATTTACACTTTACCATATCTGAGCAACATGGTGAGATGTTTAATAACGAGTTTGATACCATAAAGGAGCGTGTGTCTGCAGTGACAAACGCTTCATTTAATGTAAGTTACTCTTTCCAAAAAGCGGAAACAGATACTGTTGCTGTTACTATGGATAATAAAATTTTCAGAGAGCTAAACGGTTCTATACTTTTTAGACCAGGAGGTCATGGCGCGCTGATAGAAAATTTAAATGAGCAAGACGCAGATATCATTTTTATAAAAAATATCGATAATGTGGTGCCTTCAAGAAATATTGAAGAAGTAGCCAATAGTAAAAAAGTATTAGCGGGACTTCTAATAGAACTTCAGAATAAAGCATTTAAATATGCTCAGGTGTTGGAAGATAAATCGAGCTTAAATTTTGATACAATGATGGAGATTAAGTCGTTCTTAGAGAAAGATTTAAACGCTAGATTTTCAGCTATTTTTGAAAGTTATACGATTGATGAGCAGATAGAGATTCTCATCGATAAAATAAACAGACCGATTCGTATTTGTGGAATGGTGAAAAATGAAGGAGAGCCTGGAGGAGGGCCTTTCTGGATTAAAGGTGCTAAAGGTAATGCATCGCTTCAGATTATAGAATCTGCACAG
Organism: Cellulophaga sp. HaHa_2_95; assembly: GCF_019278565.1. The sequence goes on from NZ_CP058988.1 coordinate 903,104, forward strand.
ATAGATGCTTCAAATGCCAGTCAAATGAGTATTTTAAAAAATTCTACACATTTTAATCCAGTAGACTTAGTATGTGGGGTAAAGAATTCTAAAGGAGAGAAATTCAACTTAATAAATTTTGTAGATGTAAAGCAAGGCTTTATTACGGAAAAAACTAAAGACGGTAAGGAGCTAAAAGCCTTAGAGCTTCCGGGTCTATGGAACGGAGCAATGGCTTTCTGGAATACTATTTTTGTAGAAGTACCACTAGTAACCTTTAATCCTGTAAAAACAGTGAACGATTTATTTAAAAAATCGCATCAGGTAAGCTAGGGAGTGTAGTTTAAAGTGTGTAAATTTTATACATATTTATAGGGAAAAGACACACATATATACATAGTACACCAACATTTAAATTATAAAAACCTCTGTAAATCAATGATTTACAGAGGTTTTCTGTTTTTGAATGATTATGGCACTATTGTTTCTTTATACTAATCGAGTTTAAAAAACAAATGTAGAATTTAATTACACGATATATGAAACAGTTAGTATTTGCAACAGCATTAGCCATAGGAAGTTTAGGTACTATAACAGCAACAGAAACTACTCCGATATTCCATGATGGTATTATGGAGGGGATATTTGCTCAAGATTTTTCGGAGATAAAGATAGAGGCCTTACCAGAGGAAATTACTGCAGCTCTAGCTAAAAATTTTCCGGGAGCAACAATTTCTCAAGCTTTTGTAAATGAAGAAGCAGAATATAAATTAATAGTAACCAGCGAGGCTGGGGAAGAAATGGAATTATATGCCGATGCCGAGGGGAACTGGTTAGATATGTAAGAATTTGTTAGTAGATAAAGTTAGTTAGTTTGGTTTAAAAGGAGTTGCGGGGGCAACTCCTTTTTTTTGTGCATAAAATTCACTAGCACAAAGGTTTTGGCGTCGCTATTGATTTTCTAATAACACAAATTTTGGTGGAGCGGCAAGTAGTTTATGTTTGCTATCATAGGTAGTGATTTTTGTATACAAATTATACAACAGCTCTTAAGATTACCCAATACTATACAGATTGGTTCTTAATGAAAATAATATAAATCACTATAAATCATGTGTTTAGTGTTTTAAAATCCTGTTTTTGTGTTTCGGCATTATATTTTCAATAGAAGTAATAAGTTTAATAATTAATAACACTAAAATATAGATATCATGAAAAAATTAATTTTAGCATCAGCATTTGCATTTGTAGGTTTAACAGCATTTGCTCAAACAGGAGAAGAAGTAGCAATGGCAGAAACAGCAGTAGTTTCGGCAACACAAGATAGTTTTTCAGAAATTGAAACATCAGCATTACCAGAAGCGGTTTCTTCTGCGGTTGCGACAAACTATCCGTCTGCAACAATTGATAAGGCATACGTGAACGATCAAAAACAATACAAATTAGAAGTTTCATTAGAAGACGGTACTTCAGGTACACTATACGCTGATGAAAATGGTAATTGGATTGAAATGTAATAATACCCCATAATTATTTTTTATCAATTTAGTTTGTTGAAAGGGACTGTATCATATACAGTCCCTTTTTTTGTTTGGAGGGTCCGATAGCATAGTAGTATTTGGATACATATTATACAATACCCGTAAAGTTTACCCGAAAGTATACAAGCCCGATAGTCTTGTTAAAAACTTAACTATATATAAATCAGTTGTTTATGGTTTAAAAATCCGATTTTTGTGTTTCGGCATCATATTTTCAATAGAAGTACTAAGTTCAATTATAGATAACACTTAAAATATAGATATTATGAAAAAAATAATTTTAGCATCAGCATTTGCATTTGTAGGTTTAACAGCAGTTGCTCAAACAGGAGAAGAAGTAGCAATGTCAGAAACAATAGTAGTTTCAGCAACGCAAGACAGTTTTTCGGAAATCGAAACATCAGCATTACCAGAAGCGGTTTCTTCAGCGGTAGCGACAAATTACCCGTCTGCAGCGATTGATAAGGCGTATGTAAATGATCAAAAACAATATAAAATAGAAGTTTCGTTAGAAGGTGGTACTACAGGTACACTTTATGCTGATGAAAATGGGAATTGGATTGAAATGTAATAACACCAGTAATTGATTTGTATCAAGTTAGTTTGGTTGAGAGGGACTGTATTTTATACAGTCCCTTTCTTTTATTTCAGACGTAGTGTAACCTACATATTGTTTGTTTACAAATTATACAGTAGGTCTATATTTTACCCAATACTACACAGGTTTATTTTTAGCGAAAATAATGTAATACACTGTATATTAGATATTTAATTTTTTAAAATCCTGTTTTTGTGTTTCGGCATTATATTTTCAATAGAAGTAATAAGTTTAATAATTAATAACACTTTAAAATATACATATTATGAAAAAATTAATTTTAGCATCAGCATTTGCATTTGTAGGTTTAACAGCAATTGCTCAAACAGGAGAAGAAGTAGCAATGGCAGAAACAATTGTAGTTTCGGCAACACAAGATAGTTTTTCAGAAATTGAAACATCAGCATTACCAGAAGCGGTTTCTTCTGCAGTGTCTTCAAACTATCCATCTGCAACAGTTGATAAAGCATACGTAAACGATCAGAAACAATACAAATTAGAGGTTTCATTAGAAGACGGTACTTCAGGTACCCTTTATGCTGATGAAAACGGGAATTGGATAGAAATGTAATAAGACCATTGACAAATTTGTATCACGTTAGTTTGGTTGAGAGGGACTGTATTTTATACAGTCCCTTTCTTTTATTTTAGACGTAGTGTAACCTATAGATTATTTGTTTACAAATTATACAGTAGGCCTAAATTTTACCCAATACTATACAGGTCGGTTTTTGATTAAAAAAATATAAAATACTGTAAATCAGTTATTTAATTTTTTAAAATGCTGTTTTTGTGTTTCGGCATTATATTTTCAATAGAAGTAATAAGTTTAATAATTAATAACACTTTAAAATATACATATTATGAAAAAATTAATTTTAGCATCAGCATTTGCATTTGTAGGTTTAACAGCAGTTGCTCAAACAGGAGAAGAAGTAGCAATGGCAGAAACAACTGTAGTTTCAGCAACACAAGATAGCTTCTCGGAAATCGAAACATCAGCATTGCCAGAAGCGGTTTCTTCTGCAGTCTCTTCAAATTATCCATCTGCAACAATTGATAAGGCATATGTAAACGATCAAAAACAATACAAATTGGAGGTTTCATTAGAAGACGGTACTTCAGGTACACTTTATGCTGATGAAAACGGGAATTGGATTGAAATGTAACAACACCAGTAATTGATTTGTATCAAGTTAGTTTGGTTGAAAGGGACTGTATTTTATACAGTCCCTTTCTTTTTTTAAGATAATTTTAAAACGTTTCATCAGTCTGAATGAGGTATATTTGACGTACGTATATAGGACCACAATACTTAGCTTATGCCTAGAATTTTAATAATTGAAGATGATGCCGCTTTTTGTCAAATGTTACAACGCTTTCTAACAAAGAAAGGGTATGAGGTAGAGACAAGCTTTACGGCAGAAGATGCTAAACAAAAATTTAAAGTTGGTGCATTTGAAATGGTTATTACAGATCTACGTTTACCCAATTACGACGGGATAGAATTATTAACAGATATCAAAACAATGAATGCTAAGGTTCCTGTTTTGGTTATGACGAGTTATGCTGAGGTGTCTACAGCAGTAACTGCGATGAAAAAGGGTGCTTTTGATTATATCTCCAAACCGTTTACTCCAGAAGAGATGGTAATGCTTGTAGAAAATGCATTGGATCAAAAAACAACGCCGGTAGAAAAAAATGCAGAGCCAAAGGCCAAGGAGTCCCAAGATAAAGTGGAGGTAAGTGCAAGTAACGGTATTAAAGGAATTAGTGAAGCCTCTAAAAAGTTGCATGAATACATAAAATTGGTGGCGCCTACAGATATGTCTATTCTCATTACCGGAGAAAGTGGTACGGGAAAAGAGGTTACGGCAAAGTCTATTCATGATACCAGTAAAAGAAAAGGTTTTAATTTTATAGCAGTAGATTGTGGAGCTATCCCAAAAGAGATTGCAACAAGCGAATTTTTTGGTCATGTCAAAGGGAGTTTTACCGGTGCTATCGAAGATAAGATAGGTCATTTTGAAGCTGCAAATGGCGGCACACTGTTCTTAGATGAAATAGGAAATCTTTCTTATGAAAATCAAATACAACTCCTAAGAGCGCTTCAGGAACGAAAAATTAAAAGAGTAGGGAGTACCAAAGAAATTTCTGTAGATGTTCGTGTTATTACCGCGACTAACGAAGATTTAGTAGAAGCGGTTGAAAAGGGAACATTTAGAGAAGATTTGTACCATAGGATTAATGAATTCTCTATAGAAACACCTTCGCTGCAAGAACGTTTTGAAGACTTGCCATTGTTTGCAGATTTTTTCTTAGATAAGGCAAACAAGTCTCTTGATAAACGTGTGATGGGTTTTTCAGATGAGACTACCGCCGTATTTAAAGCCTATCATTGGCCTGGGAATTTAAGAGAATTACAGAATATTATCAAAAGATCTGTTTTACTTACTACAGGAGATATCATCCAAACAGAAGTATTACCAAAAGAGCTTTTTGAGGTCAACAAAAAAATAGCGCCCGATAATTTCTCTAA